>NZ_VOSR01000187.1:0-14539 GCF_007997345.1 Mitsuaria sp. TWR114 | reverse complement strand
CGGCGGCAGCGCGCTCGCCCGCCGCAACCCGCTCGCAGCCTGGCAACTGGCCTTCGGCCTGTCGGCGCTGCTCAACCTGCTGCTGCTGGTCTGGCTGCTGTTCCTGCCGCGCTGAACGCGGCCGGGCCGCGTCAACGCGCTTCATAGGCCCTCCCGTGGGGCGGCGCCGAGGCGGCGCTGCTCGCCGTGCCCGCGGCGGGCACGCGGGCGCGGCCGCCGCGCTCGGCCCAGGTGCGGGTCCAGCGGATCTGCATCACGCGCATCACGCCCAGCATCAGCAGCGACAGCGCCGCGAAGATCGCGAAGCCCCAGAAGTAGGTCCCGGCGTATTGCTTGGACAGGCCCATCAGGTTGGGCACCAGGCCGCCGCCGAGCGCGCCGACCTCGCCGATCATCGAGCCCGCCACCGCCGTGGCCGCGGGCCAGCGCAGCGGCACCAGCTGGAACAGCGCGCCGTTGCCAGCGCCCAGCGCGGCGAAGCACGCGATCAGCAGCAGCGTCGTGGCCACCAGCGATCCGCCGGCCAGGCCCACCAGCAGCAGCGTCACCGTCACCGCGACCAGCACCACGGTCAGCGTGTTGACACCGCCCCAGCGGTCGGAGATCCAGCCGCCCATCACGCGCACCGCGGCACCCATGAACGCCGCCAGCATCGTCAGCTGGCCGGCCTGCACCTTGGAGACGCCGAACTGGTCGTAGTAGTAGGTGGGCAGGAAGGTGATGAGGCCGATGAAGCCGCCGAAGGTGACCGCGTAGATCAGGCTGAAGGCCCAGCCGTCCTTCTCGAACAGGCAGGCCATGTGGCTGCGCAGGCCGGCATGGCTGTCGACATCGGGCGGCTCCTTGGCGAAGACGATCATCACGAGCATCGGCACCAGGATCGCGGCGCCGGCGACCGCGTAGACCGTCTGCCAGCCCAGCCACTGCGCCAGCGGCGGCGCCACCAGCACCGACACCGCGGTGCCGACGTTGCCCGCGCCCACCAGGCCCATCGCCAGGCCCTTGTACTTGGGCGGGTACCAGCCCGAGCCCAGCGACAGCGCGACGCCGAAGCTCGCGCCGGCGATGCCCAGCAGCACGCCCATGGCGAGCAGGTCGTCGTAGCCCTTGACCATGAAGAAGCCATAGCCCATGGCGACGGCGATCAGCGCCATCTCGACCAGCGTCGCGTTCTTGCGGCCGATGTATTGCGACAGCACGCCCAGTGGGAAGCGCATCAGCGCGCCGGCCATGATGGGGATCGACAGCATCAGGCCCTTCTGCGCGGCGGTCAGCTGGTAGGCCTCGCTGATGAAGGGCGCGAGCGCGCCGTTCAGCACCCAGATGCAGCACGAGAACGCGAAGTACAGGAACGCCGCACCGAGGGTCGGGGCGTGACCGGAGCGCAGGAAGGTGCGGAACGCTGCCATGGCGGGGAGGCTCTGGGTGGCTGGAACGAAAAAAGGCCGCGTCGAGCACCGGGCTCGGCGTGGCCTTCTGACGGATGGGGCATCGGGTCGCTCGGCGGCCCGCTGCGAAGACCGCGGGGCCGGAACCCCGCGCGGGTGCGGCGCGTCATTGCGCCACGAGCTTCCCTTCGCAAGTCGCGTGCCAGTTTGCTGCACCGCACCCAGGCCGCCCGCCGTCGGCGCGAAGGGCTTATGCTGCGACGCGCCGAGGACCACCCCGGTTCCCGGCGCCCCGACGAGGCGGCCGACGCCGCCTTTCTCCTCTGTCGCGCCCCGCCTGCCGCCCATGTCCGCGTCCCTGCCCGCGCCCGCCTCACGCCCCCTCGATGACGCCGCCGACGACGGCGATGCCCTGCCCCGCCGCGTGCTGCTGCTGGGCGGCGATCGCGTTCCGACCGACCTGCTGGACCCGCCGCCGCACTGGATCGTGGCGTCCGTGCACCAGCCCGGACGCGACAGCTTGGTGCGTGCCGCACAAGAACAGGCCGTCGAGGCCTTCGTGCTGCTGGCCGACGCCGACCAGGTCGACGGCTGGCTGGATGCGATCGAGGCCGCTGGCGAGTCCTTCCGGAGGTCGCCCGGGGTCGATGCGCCGGGCGCGCTGCCCGGCCTGGCCGTCGTGCCCGACGCGCCGGCGCTGCCGCCGCCCGTCCAGCAGCGCGCGCTGGCGCTGGGGGTGCAGCTCATCCTGGAAACGATGCTTCCCGCCGAGGCGCTGCGCCGCCAGCTGCGCTGGGCCGTCTGGCAGGCCGGCCGCTTCGCGGCGGTGCGGGCGCAGCTCGACGACCGCAAGTGGACCGAGCGCGCCAAGGGCCTGCTGATGTCGGCGCGCGACCTGGACGAGGACAGCGCCTTCCGCCTGCTGCGCGAAACCGCCATGCACGCGCACCTGCGACTGGGCGAGGTGGCGCGCTCGGTGGTGCAGTCGGCGCAGCTGGCCGAGGCGGTCAACCTCGCCGGACAGCAGCGCATGCTCAGCCAGCGGCTGGTGAAGCTGATGGCGCAGCGGGCCGCCGGCATCGAGGCCAAGCGGGCGAAGACGCTGCAGGACGAGTCCTGCGCGCGCGTGGCGAGCAACCTGTCGCGGTTGCCGGCGCTGTTGCCCGCGTTGTTGCCGCCGATGTCATCGCCGATGTCGCCCGCGCCGGCCGCCGCGATGTCGCCCTCGATGTCGCCTGCGCCAGGGCCTTCGTCCTCCGCTGCGCCGGAGTCGGTCTCATCGCGGGCCGCGCTGCAGGTCGATCCGGTCATCGACGCCTGGCGGCGCCTGGAGCCGCTGCTCGCCGGCAAGCCGACGGCCGAGGCCCTGCTCGCCGCCGATGCAGCCGCCGAGGACCTTCGCGCGCACTCCGACGCGCTGGCCTCGGCCATCGCGGCCTGCGGCGGCGGCAAGCCGCTGCATGTCGTCAACCTCTGCGGTCGCCAGCGGATGCTGAGCCAGCAGCTGGCCAAGGAAGCGCTGCTGGCGGACCTGCTGCCCAGCCGGAACCCGGCGGTGCTGCTCGACAGCCTGGATCGTTTTGCCGCCGGGCTGGCGGAGCTGGAGAGCTCGCCGCTGTCGAGCGACGCGATCCGGGCCTTGCTGGCGGAGGTCGGCGCCGAGTGGCTGCGACTGATGCGCAGCCTGCGTGACGCCCATGGCCGCGAGGCGGCCGCGGGACTGGCCCGCAGCAGCGAGATCCTGCTCGACCGGCTGGATCTGCTCACCGCGCATTACCAGCAGAGCTTGCAGATCATCCTGGGGTGAGGGTCTTCAAGCCGCCCGGGCCTCCGTGTGGCGATGCCGCGTGTAGAGGAAATCGATCACCGCCTTGCGCGCATGCACGTAGACCGGATCCTCCGCGAGCGCGACGCGATCCCGCGGCCGCGCCAGCCGCACCGGCAGCACCTCGCCGATCGTCGCCGCGGGCCCGTTGGTCATCATCACGATGCGATCCGACAGCAGCACCGCCTCGTCGACATCGTGCGTGACCATCACCACGGTGCTGCGCGTCGCGGCGACGATCTTCAGCAGCTCATCCTGCAGATGCGCCCGCGTCAGCGCATCCAGCGCGCCGAAGGGCTCGTCCATCAGCAGCACCTTGGGCTCCATCGCCAGCGCCCGCGCGATGCCCACGCGCTGCTTCATCCCGCCCGAGATCTCATGCGGCCGCTTGAACATCGCGTGCCCCATGCCGACCAGGTACAGCGCCTCCTCCGTCCGAGCCATCAGTCGCGGACGTAGTTCCCGGCCGCCGAAGACGGACTCGACCGCCAGCAGCACGTTGTCGAAGCAGGTCAGCCACGGCAGCAGCGAATGGTTCTGGAACACCACCGCCCGCTCCGGCCCCGGACCGGCGATCTCGCGGCCGTCGCAGAGCAGGCCGCCGCCGGTGGGCCGCAGCAGGCCGGCGATCAGGTTCAGCAGCGTCGACTTGCCGCAGCCCGAATGACCGATCAGCGTCACGAACTCGCCCTGGGCAATGTCCAGGTCGATGTCGCGCAGCGCGTGGAAGCGTCCCTGGCGGGTCGAGAACACCATGTCGGCCCGCTGCACGCGGATGAAGGGAGTGCTCATCAGGATCTCCTGGTCGCGCTTGATGCGCTCAATCGTCGAAAGAGAAACGCCTGGCCAGCGCCATCAGCGCCCATTCCAGCAGCAGGCCCACGATGCCGATCACGAAGATCGCGATCAGGATGTGCCGCACGTTGAGGTTGTTCCACTCGTCCCAGACCCAGAAGCCGATGCCCACGCCGCCGGTCAGCATCTCCGCCGCGACGATCACCAGCCAGGCCGTGCCCACCGACAGCCGCACGCCGGTCAGCATGTAGGGCAGCACCGCCGGGAACAGGATGCGCGTCACCAGCTTCCACTCCGACAGCCGCAGCACGCGCGCGACGTTCAGGTAGTCCTGCGGCACGCGCTGCACGCCCACCGCGGTGTTGACCACCATCGGCCAGATCGAGCAGATGAAGATGGTCCAGATCGCCGCCGGATTGGCGCTCTTGAACACCAGCAACCCGATCGGCAGCCAGGCCAGCGGCGACACCGGCTTGAGCAGGCTGATCAGCGGCGACAGCATGCGGCTCGCGAATTCAAAGCGGCCGATGATGAAACCCAGCGGGATGCCCACCGCCGCCGCCAGGCCGAAGCCCAGCCCGACGCGCTCCAGCGAGTTCAGGATGTTCCAGCCGATGCCCTGGTCGTTGGGGCCGTTGCGATAGAACGGATTGGCGAACAGCTGGACCGCGGCGTCCCAGGTCGCGCCGGGCGTCGGGAAGGCGCCGCCCTTGAGCGTGGCGAGGGTCCAGACGAGCCATAGCAGGCCGAGCCCGAGCACCGGCGGCAGCACGCGCATCCACAGGCTGCGCCAGTCGATGCCGGCGCGCGGCGGGCGCGCGGACGGCGCGGCCGGCGTGGACGGCGCGACCGGTTCGTTGGCCGCGTCGCGGGCCAGCGGCTTGGGCGGGGCCACCGGGGCGCTCATCGGCTCGGCGGCGTCGGTGGGGGAATGGAAAACGGCACTGACCATGGCGGGCTCCTGCGGGGATCGGATGAAGCGCGCTCAGGCGCGGACCTTGAAGGCATCGGCGTACTTCGCCGGATCCTTGCCGTCCCAGACGACGCCGTCGAAGAACTTCGCCGACCGCATCGTCTCCTTGGGCACCGACACGCCCAGCGCCGTCGCGGCCTGCCGGTAGAGCTCGACCTGGTTGACCTGGCGGGCCACGCCCAGGTAGTCCGGATGCTCCTTGATCAGGCCCCAGCGCTTGTGCTGCGTGAGGAACCACATGCCGTCGGACAGCCAGGGGAAGTTGACCTGGCCGTCGTTGAAGAACTTCATGTAGTTGGGGTCGTCCCAGGTCCGGCCCAGGCCGTTCTGGTACCGGCCCAGGATGCGCTGGTTGATCGCGTCGACGCTGGTGTTGACGTAGGCCTTGTCGGCGATGGTCTCGGCCATCTTCTGCTTGTTGGACAGGCTCGCGTCGATCCAGCGGCCCGCCTCGAGCACGGCCATGATCACGGCGCGCGCGGTGTTCGGGTACTTCTTCACGAAGTCGCCGGTGGTGCCCAGCACCTTCTCCGGATGGTCCTTCCAGATGTCCTGCGTCGTGGCCGCGGTGATGCCGATACCATCGATGATGGCGCGATGGTTCCAGGGCTCGCCGACGCAGAAGCCGTCCATGTTGCCCACGCGCATGTTGGCCACCATCTGCGGCGGCGGCACGGTGATCACCTTGGCGTCCTTCATCGGGTTCACGCCCGCGGCGGCCAGCCAGTAGTAGAGCCACATCGCATGCGTGCCGGTCGGGAAGGTCTGCGCGAAGGTGTAGTCGCGCTGCTCCTTCTTCATCGCGCGGGTCAGCGACGCGGCGTCGACCGCGCCCGCCTCGGCGAGCTTCTTCGACAGCGTGATCGCCTGCCCGTTGTTGTTGAGCGTCATCAGCACGGCCATGTCCTTCTTCGGACCCGCCACGCCCAGGTGCACGCCGTAGATCAGGCCGTAGAGGACATGCGCCATGTCGAGCTCGCCGTTGACGAGCTTGTCGCGCACGCCGGCCCAGGAGGCCTCCTTGGTCGGCACGATCTTGATGCCGTACTTCTTGTCGAAGCCCAGCGCGGCGGCCATCACCACCGACGCGCAGTCGGTCAGCGGGATGAAGCCGATGCGGACCTCCTCCTTCTCCGGCTTGTCCGAGCCCGCGGCATAGGCGCCACCGCCCGGCAGCGCGGACAGCCCGCCCAGCGCCGCTCCGGCGGCGAGCAGCTTGCGACGCTCAGCGCTCATCAGACCCTCCTTGGAACCGTGTTGCATTCAAGACCTCCGGGAAAGAAAACAAAAAAGGCGTCGCGATCGGACCCGGCGCGGTACGCGGGTGCGATCGGACGCCTTTGTCCGAACCTTGTTGGGGCGGCCCTCACGCCGTTGCGAGGGCTTGTCGATCACTACGCATGAAGCGTGCCAAGGCCGCGCACGCGGCGTGCCCGCGGAAGCGGTTTCGAGGGGCGGCGTGAACGTCGGCCGTCGGCTAACTTCCGTGAAGCCGCCGCGAACGATGCGGCAAGGGAGACCGCCATGCATCCACTACCCCGCAGCGCGCGGCCGCTGGCCGCCGCCGTGCTCGCCATCGGCCTGTCCGGGCAGGCCCTGGCGCTGGAGATCACCAGCACCAAGCAGGCCGCGATCTATCGGGACGGGGCGGCCACGCCGGTCGCCGGACCGATCAGCCGCACCGGCACGCTCGCCTCGGGACAGCTGGACTCGGCGAACCTGACGGTCACGGACAACTCGTCGGGTTCGCTGCTGGCCACCGCCACGGGCTGGAGCCAGGGCAGCCGGACCGGCCTGTCCAACTTCGCGTCGGCCAGCGTCTTCCTGAACACCCTCGCGTTCGAGCGGTCGGCCTACGTCGAAGTGACCTCCTCGATCTCCTTGACCGACACCTTCGTCATCACCTGCCCGACCTGCGTCAATGGCACCATCGCGTGGGCGGGCCTGGCCGTGGGCGGCAACCTCGGCCAGTACATCTCGACCGGCGGCTTCAGTCCCTGGACCGGCCAGCCCGAAGGCGCCTACCAGACGACGGCGCTGAACTATTCCACCTCCAACGGCGCGTCGAGCACCGGCGTCCCGCCCCCGCCCTGGGGCGAACCGCACCAGGACCAGGCCGGATCCTCGTACACCCTGTACGACATCCAGAGCAACGGCAACCACTCCGCCTGGGAGATCCGCGACGACGGCGCCGTGATGTTCCAGTTCGTCTACGGCGAGCCGATCACCTTCGGCCTCCACCTGCACTCGTGGGTGACGGCCGCCGTCCAATCCGGCACGAGCGGCCAGACCGACGCCTGGGCACTCGCGATGTCCAACCAGATCGACAACATCACCTTCGGCGGCGTCTACGTCACCGACCTGGACAACAACCCGGTGGGGAACATCTCCGCGCTGAGCGCCGATGGCTACAACTACGCGCTGGCGGCCGCCGTCGTGCCCGAACCCGGCACGTGGGCGCTGATGCTCGGCGGCTTGGCGGCGCTGGGCGCGCTGGCGCGACGTCGGCGAGGCTGATCACGACCGGCGCCTCGCACGCACCGTCCTGCGGCGCCCATGCGCCGCGGCGGTGCGTTCAGCCCCGCAGCAGCTCGTGCGCGTCGATGACCCGCCGAGCGACCTGCGCGATCGGCTCGCCGCGGTCCATGGCGAGCTTGCGCAGCCGCTGGTAGGCCTGGTCCTCGTCCAGGCCCTGCTCGCGCATCAGGATGCCCTTGGCCTTGTCGACAAGCTTGCGCGACGCCAGTTGCGCCTGCGCGTGGCTCAGCTCGGTACGCAGCGCGAGGTCCTGCTCGAAGCGCGCGATGGCGACGTGCAACACCGGCGCCAGGCGCTGCGCCTGAAGGTCCGCGACGACATAGGCGCTGACGCCCGCCTGGATCGCGCGACGCATGGTGCCGCGGTCCTCGTCCTCGGCGAAGACGACCACCGGGCGTGGCATCTTGGCGGAGAGCGTGGCGAGGTTCTCCAGCGTGTCGCGCGTCGGCGATTCGGCGTCGACGATCACGACGTCCGGCTGCAGGCGCAGCACGCAGTCGTGGATCAGCGTCGCCTGCTCGATGACGCCGACCACCTCGTGCCCCTGGCGCGCGAGCTCGTCGCGCAGCAGGTCCGCGCGATGCGCGCCGTCATCGATGACGAGCACGCGCAGCCCCGCCGGAGCGGACGGCTCCGGGCTGGCAACGGGGGCTTGCGGCGGCTTCACCGCCGAGACGGCGCAAGTTCCATGCCGAGCGCACGGGCCGGGCGGAACGCGCCAGCGCGGAGCAATCGCCGCGCCTGCCACCGCGCAACCACCGTGCCCGCGGTCCTGTTTGGGAGGGGCCGCGCGATGCGGCGGATCGCCGTACTGTCGCAGCTTGCGGCACCCCCGCCGCAGGGAGAGCGCCATGCGCCACATTTCGCATCGAGTGTCCGTCGAGGTCCTGCTGGTCGCGTTGCTGTCGCTGGGAAGCGCAGCCGCCGGCGCCGCCGAGTTCAAATCCATCGCCACCGCGAGCAGCCAGACCGCGGCGCGCAGCGCCGAGCAGATCGGCGAATGGAAGACCGGCGGCTCGTCCATCTGGTCGGCCGCCGACGCCGTGCTGCTGGACCAGTCGTCCAGCCTCGTGCAGAACGCCGAGGCGCGTTCCTCGGCCACCGCGACCTTCGGCCACCTCACCTTCGTATCGCGCACCGCGACGACGCAGACCTCGGTGTCCGGCGTGCAGCCCGGCACCCGTGCCGAGTCGATGGCCAGCACGGAAGCGGCCGACAGCTTCGTCATCACCTGCCTCACCTGCGTGGACGGCACCCGCGGGGTCATGAACTTCCGCGTCGTGCTCGAGGGCGACGTCGGCATGAGCCATTCCTCCACCAACTCGACGACGGGGCAGCCCATCCCCGGCCCCGACCGCGAGATGTCCTATTTCTGGAGCGCCAACCTCACGATGCGCGCCTCGGGGGTCGCGGCGGAGTTCCCCGGCCCGGGCTGGGTGTCGCAGTACGGGTACGACTATCTGGCGATGGTCAACGACCGCGTCGTCGCCGGCGGCTCGCGGGAGGGCACCGGGATCTACAACCTGCAACTGGAGTTCGAGTTCGGCCGTCCCATCGAGATGCTGTGGCAGGGCACCGCGATGTCCTCGTCCTTCCTGCATGACAGCGCGGACACGGTCATCGGCGCCCTCACCGCGCAGTCGTACGCCGCCTTCACCAACAGCTTCTACTGGGACGGCATCTCCTCGGTCACCGATGCCGACGGCAACGCCATCAGCGGCTTCACCGCGCTGAACGGCGCCGGCGTCAGCTACGCCCAGTCCTTCGCCGACGTGGTCGTCGCGGTCCCTGAACCGGGCATGGGTGCGCTGACCCTCGGCGGGCTGGCGCTGCTGGCGACGCTGGCCCGACGCCGCCGCGGCTAGCCCCTCGCCCTAGGGATTACCCGCCCTTCGCGCCTCGACAAGCGCGGGCTTCTCACGTTTACGTAAACGTCAACCGGCACCTAGAATCGGCGCCCATGGTCGGTCCCCAGAAGGGATCGACCCACGACAGGCGCCGCGGCGGGACCACCCTCGCCGTCCGCAGGCGACCGCGCCCCCCAGCCGGAGACACACGCATGACCGAGATGTCCGCCGAGTACAAGGCCCTGGCCGAGTACCGCCCCACCCAGAAGGTCCGTTTCGTGACCGCCGCGAGCCTCTTCGACGGCCATGACGCGGCGATCAACATCATGCGGCGCATCCTGCAGAGCATGGGCGCGGAGGTCATCCACCTGGGCCACAACCGCTCGGTGGACGAGGTCGTGACCGCCGCGCTGCAGGAAGACGCGCAGGGCATCGCCGTCAGTTCCTACCAGGGCGGCCACGTCGAATACTTCAAGTACATGGTCGAGCTGCTGCGCCAGCGCGGCGGCGACAAGATCCAGGTCTTCGGCGGCGGCGGCGGCGTGATCGTGCCGGCGGAGATCCGCGACCTGGCCGACCAGGGCGTGCGCATCTTCAGCCCCGAGGACGGCCAGCGCATGGGCCTGCAGGGCATGATCGGCGAGATGGTCATGCGCTGCGACCAGGACCTCAGCGCCGCCGCGCCCGGCGAGATCGCCGCGCTGCAGGGCCATTCCGAAGCCGCCTGGCGCGCGCTCGCGCAGGCGATCACCGCGCTGGAGAACGGCCGCGCCGACGCCACGTTCACGCAGTCGCTGCGCGACGCGGCCCGCGACCTGCGCATCCCCGTGCTCGGCATCACCGGCACCGGCGGCGCCGGCAAGTCCTCGCTGACCGACGAACTGATCCGCCGCCTGCGCCTGGACCAGGACGACGCGCTGCGCATCGCTGTCATCTCGATCGACCCGTCGCGCCGCAAGAGCGGCGGCGCGCTGCTTGGCGACCGCATCCGCATGAACGCCATCGCGCCCTGGACAGCCGGCCCGCGTGTGTACATGCGTTCGCTGGCCACGCGTGACTTCGGCTCGGAGATCTCGCAGGCGCTGCCCGACGTGATCGCCGCGGCGAAGGTGGCGGGCTTCGACCTCGTCATCGTCGAGACCTCCGGCATCGGCCAGGGCGACGCGGCCATCGTGCCGCACGTGGACGTGCCGATGTACGTGATGACGCCGGAATTCGGCGCCGCCAGCCAGCTCGAGAAGATCGACATGCTGGACTTCGCCGAGTTCGTGGCGATCAACAAGTTCGACCGCAAGGGCGCGGCCGACGCCTGGCGCGACGTCGCCAAGCAGGTGCAGCGCAACAAGGAGGCGTGGGGGAAGAAGGCCGAGGACATGCCCGTCTTCGGCACCATGGCCAGCCGCTTCAACGACGACGGCGTCACCGCGCTGTACCAGGCGCTCAAGCCGCGGCTGGCGGAGCTCGGCCTGAACCTGCGCGACGGCCGCCTGCCGATCGCCGCGACGCGCTTCAGCACCCACCAGACGCCGATCGTGCCGCCAGCGCGCGCGCGTTACCTGGCCGAGATCGGCGACACCGTCCGCGCCTACAAGAAGCGCGCCCGCGCGCAGGCGCGGCTCGCGCGCGAGATCCAGCAGCTCAGCGCCAGCGCCGCGATGCTGGGGCAGTCCGATGCCTCGGCGGACGTGGCGGCGCTCGAGGCGCTGGCCGCATCGCGCCAGGCGAAGCTCGACGCCGACGCGCGCCAACTGCTCGCGCAGTGGCCCGACATGCAGAAGGCCTACGCCGGCGACGAGTACGTCGTGAAGATCCGCGACAAGGAGATCCGTACCGCGCTGGTGTCGACGTCGCTCTCGGGCACCAAGATCCGCAAGGTCGTGCTGCCGCCGTACGAGGATCAGGGCGAGCTGCTCAAGTGGCTGATGCTGGAGAACGTGCCGGGCAGCTTCCCGTACACGGCCGGCGTATTCGCGTTCAAGCGCGAGGGCGAGGACCCGACCCGCATGTTCGCCGGCGAGGGCGACGCCTTCCGCACCAACCGCCGCTTCAAGCTGGTCTCCGAAGGGATGCCGGCCAAGCGGCTGTCGACGGCTTTCGACTCGGTCACGCTCTACGGCGCCGATCCCGCGCCGCGGCCCGACATCTACGGCAAGGTCGGCAACTCCGGCGTCAGCATCGCGACGCTGGACGACATGAAGGTCCTGTACGACGGCTTCGACCTGTGCAACCCGACGACCTCGGTGTCGATGACGATCAACGGCCCGGCGCCGTCGATCCTGGCGATGTTCATGAACACCGCCATCGACCAGCAACTGGCGAAGTTCAAGGCCGACAACGGCCGCGAGCCCACCGCCGACGAGGCCGCCAAGATCCGCGCCTGGGTGCTGGCCAACGTGCGCGGCACGGTGCAGGCCGACATCCTCAAGGAGGACCAGGGCCAGAACACCTGCATCTTCTCGACCGAGTTCTCGCTCAAGGTGATGGGCGACATCGCGCAGTACTTCGTCAACCATGACGTGCGCAACTTCTATTCGGTGTCGATCAGCGGGTACCACATCGCCGAGGCGGGCGCGAACCCGATCTCGCAGCTCGCGTTCACGCTGTCCAACGGCTTCACCTTCGTGGAGGCATATCTGGCGCGGGGCATGCACATCGACGACTTCGCGCCCAACCTGAGCTTCTTCTTCAGCAACGGCATGGACCCGGAGTACACCGTGCTGGGCCGCGTCGCGCGCCGCATCTGGGCGGTGGCGATGCGCGACAAGTACGGCGCCAACGAGCGCAGCCAGAAGCTGAAGTACCACATCCAGACCTCGGGCCGCTCGCTGCATGCGCAGGAGATCGCGTTCAACGACATCCGCACCACGCTGCAGGCGCTGATCGCGATCTACGACAACTGCAACTCGCTGCACACCAACGCCTACGACGAGGCGATCACCACGCCGACCGAGGAGTCGGTGCGCCGCGCGATGGCGATCCAGCTGATCATCAACCGCGAGTGGGGCCTGGCCAAGAACGAGAACCCGAGCCAGGGCGCCTTCATCATCGACGAGCTGACCGAGCTGGTCGAGGAGGCGGTGCTGACCGAGTTCGAGCGCATCGCCGAGCGCGGCGGCGTGCTGGGCGCGATGGAGACGGGTTACCAGCGCAGCAAGATCCAGGAGGAGTCGCTGCACTACGAGATGCTCAAGCACACCGGCGAGTACCCGATCATCGGCGTCAACACCTTCCGCAACCCGCATGGCGACCCGGTGCCGGAGCACATCGAGCTGGCACGCTCGACCGAGGACGAGAAGCAAAGCCAGCTGACGCGCCTGGGCGAGTTCCATGCGCGCCACGCGGCCGAGTCGCCGGCGATGCTCAAGCGGCTGCAGCAGGCGGTGATCGACAACGGCAACGTCTTCGAGGTGCTGATGGACGCGGTGCGGGTCTGCTCGCTGGGGCAGATCACGGCGGCGCTGTTCGAGGTCGGCGGGCAATACCGGCGCAGCATGTGAGCCCGTAACGCCCATCGCGCGGTCTGGTTATCCTTGCGCCCGCCGCCGGGTCGGCGTCGCGACCGCGGCGCACCGGATAGCGCGTCTAGAGGGAGGACACCATGATCGGATTCATACGCACCTGCGGCGCCGCCGCCGCATTGACGTTGGGCTTGCTGCCCGTCGGCCGGGCACAGGGCGACCCGGGCTACGACTGGTCGGTGATCGGCACCAAGGTGACCGCGATGGAGGTCACCTACATGCCGGACCGCATCCTGTTCGCCGTCGAAGGCAACGCCGGCAACTGCGGCAGTGGCACCTGGCTCACCTACGCGGGCACCCAGAGCGACAACGCGGCGCGGCAGGCCAATGTCAAGGCGGTCTACGCTGCGTTGATCGCCGCCAAGACCACCAGCACGCCGATCCGGATCTACGGCATCAACAGCGGCTGCAAGGTGACCTTCTTCTACCTCGGCTGACGACGGCCGGCCTCTGGCACGACCCGGCCCCGCGCACCTCCAAGCGCGGGGGGGCGGCCGCGCGCCGCCTTGCCGCGCCCAGGGGGCACTCCCATAATCGATCGCACCCACGTCGACGGGAGTCCGCCATGCTGCAGACGCTGAACCGGATGAAGATCACCACCCTGCTCCAGGTCGGCTTCGCGGCGGTGCTCGCGATGGCGGCCCTGATGACCGGCGTGGGGGTGATGAAGCTGCGCGAGATGGTGCGCCTGAGCGACGGCCTGCACGTGCTCGAGCAGCGCCGGCTGATGGCCACGAACTGGCGCGCCGCGACCGAGCTCAACCTCAACCGCGTGATGGCGATGGCCAAGTCCGGCGGGCACGACGGGCTGACCGCATTCCTCTCCGGCGAGATGACGCGCACCACCGAGCGCATCAACCAGCTCCAGGCCGACCTGGAGAAGGCCATCGACGACCCGGAGCAGAAGGCGCAGCTGCCGGTCATCGCCGCCGAGCGCCAGCGCTACGTCGACATCCGCAAGGGCGTGATGGCCGCGATCAAGGCCGATCCGGCGGCGGGCGGCCGGCAGGTCGACCAGACCCTGATCCCGGCGGCGACCAGTTACCTCGCGTCGGTCGAGAAGCTCGTGGCGCTGATCTCCGAGGACACCGACGCCTACGCCGCGCGCCAGCGCGAGCAGGCCTCGCAGGCGGCGGCGCTGATGCTGGCGCTGACCGGCCTGGCGGTGGTGCTGGGCGTCTTCATCGCGTGGCGGATCACGCAGTCGGTGCGGGCGCCGATGGTGCGCGCCGGCGCGGTGGCGCAGACCATCGCCAGCGGCGACCTGAGCCAGGACATCGTCGTCGATCGCAGCGACGAGATCGGCGTGCTGCTGCGCGAGCTGAGCGCGATGCAGGACGCGCTGCGGCGCATGGTGCGGCAGGTCCGCGACGGCACCGAGACCATCAACGTCGCGACGCAGGAGATCGCGACCGGCAACCAGGACCTGTCGGCGCGCACCGAGGCGACGGCCTCCAACCTGCAGCAGACGGCCTCGTCGATGGAGGAGCTGACCGGCACGGTGGCGCACACGGCGAGCTCGGCGCAGCAGGCCAACGCGCTGGTGAGCGCGACGCGCGAGTCGGCCTCCAAGGGCGGCGACGTGGTGAGCGAGGTGGTCGAGGTGATGCAGCAGATCGAGTCGAGCTCGCGGCGCATCAACGACATCATCGGCG
>NZ_VOSR01000186.1:0-9622 GCF_007997345.1 Mitsuaria sp. TWR114 | reverse complement strand
GATGAGCAGTTCCCCGGGCCCGGCGCCCGCCGCTGCCCCGCACGCCGAGCACGCCGAGCACGCCAAGCACGCCGAGCACGCCGAGCACGCCGAGCCCGGCACGCGCGCCTACCGCCGCATCGCGTTCGCGCTGTTCCTGGCGGGTTTCACCACCTTCTCGCTGCTGTACAGCGTGCAGCCGCTGCTGCCGCTGTTCGCGGCGGAATTCCAGGTCGGCGCGGCGACAAGCGCGCTGTCGCTGTCGCTGGCGACCGGTGCGCTCGCGTTCGCGATCCTCTGCGCCGGGGCGCTGTCGGAGAGCATGGACCGCAAGCGGCTGATGTTCGCGTCGATGGCGATGGCGGCGCTGCTGAACCTGATCGCCTCGGTGGTGCCGGGCTGGCACGGGATGCTGGTGGCGCGGGCGCTGGAGGGCCTGGTGCTGGGCGGCGTCCCGGCGGTGGCGATGGCCTACCTGGCCGAGGAGATCCATCCGAAGGGCCTGGGCCGGGCGATGGGCCAGTACGTCGGCGGCACGGCCTTCGGCGGGATGATGGGCCGGGTCGGGGTGAGCCTGCTGAGCGATGCCTTCGGATGGCGGCCGGCGCTGTTCATCGTCAGCGTGCTGGGGCTGCTGGCGGCGATCGGCTTCTGGCTGCTGCTGCCGCCATCAAAGCACTTCGTGCGCCGCCGCGGCGTGACGCTGTCGGAGCATGTGGCCACGTGGCGGGCGCATCTCACGCATACGATGCTGCCGCTGCTGTTCGGGATGGGCTTCCTGATGATGGGCATGTTCGTCGCGGTCTACAACTACGCCGGCTTCCGGCTGATGAGGCCGCCGTTCTCGCTGAGCCAGAGCGCGATCGGGCTGATCTTCTGCGCCTACCTCTTCGGCATTGCCGCGTCGGCGACGGCGGGCAGTCTGTCCGACCGCTTCGGGCGGGCGCCGGCGCTGCTGTCGGGCATCGCGCTGGCGACGGCGGGCGTGGGGCTCACGCTGCTGGCCTGGCTGCCGGCGGTGATCCTGGGCATCGTGCTGCTGACGATCGGCTTCTTCGTCGCGCACTCGGTGAGCAGCGCCTGGGTCGGCGCGCTCGGCGGACGCAGCAAGGGCCATGCGGCTTCGCTCTACCTGCTCGCGTACTACCTCGGCTCCAGCACGCTCGGCGCGATGGGCGGGTGGTTCTGGGACCACGGCGGCTGGGGCGCGCTGAGCGGGTACGCGATGGCGGTGCTGGCGGTGGCTGTGATCGCCGCGTGGGCCCTGCGGGCGCGCGGGCGCGCCGCCGACGCCTGAGCCCGGCGAGCCACGCGCGCACCGCAGTGGCGCGTGCCGGCGGCACGTCCACAGACCTGACACCACGCTGAACGCCCCGCTCCGGGTTTGCGAGTACGTAATCGCATGCGTGCAATCCGACACGCTTCATGCACCATGTTCCGAGAAGGCTGACGCCGTGCGTCCGGCTGTTTGTTGTACCGGCGCTCGAGGGTTGGCGTTCCGACCCCTCATGGACCAGACCATTCGGAGACAAACATGATGTTCAGCGCGCGTTGGATCACCGCTACCGCCCTGGCCGCCGCCAGCTTCGCCGCCCTCGCGGCCGACCCGATCAAGATCGGCGTCTCCGGCCCCTTCACCGGCGGTTCGTCGTCGATGGGCGTCAGCATGCGCGACGGTGTGCGATTGGCAGCCCAGGAAATCAACAAGAACGGCGGGGTCTTGGGCCGCCAGATCCAGCTCGTCGAGCGCGACGACGAGGCCAAGAACGAACGCGGCGTCCAGATCGCCCAGGAACTCATCAACCGCGAGAAGGTCGTCGCCACCGTCGGCTTCATCAACACCGGTGTCGCGCTCGCCGCGCAGCGCTTCTACCAGGACGCCAAGATCCCGGTGATGAACAACGTGGCCACCGGCTCGGTGATCACCCAGCAGTTCAAGGACCAGCCCGAGAACTACGTCTTCCGCAATGCCGCCCACGACTCGATCCAGGCGCCGATGATCGTCGAGGAGGCCATCACCCGCCGCGGCTTCAAGAAGGTCGCCATCCTGGCCGACTCCACCAACTACGGCCAGCTCGGCCGCGCCGACCTGGAGAAGGCGCTCGAGCTCAAGGGCATCAAGCCCGTCGCCGTCGAGAAGTTCAACATCAAGGACGTCGACATGACGGCCCAGCTGCTCAAGGCCAAGGAGGCCGGCGCCGAGGCCATCCTGACCTACGGCATCGGCCCCGAGCTGGCGCAGATCGCCAACGGCATGACCAAGCTCGGCTGGAAGGTGCCGATGGTGGGCAGCTGGACGCTGTCGATGGCCAACTACATCGACAACGCCGGCCCCGGCGGCGAAGGCGCGCGCATGCCGCAGACCTTCATCCAGGAACCGACCACGCCCAAGCGCCAGTCCTTCATCGTCAACTACCTCAAGACGTTCAACCCGAAGAACAGCCGCATCGATTCGCCGGTCTCGGCCGCGCAGGGCTACGACTCGATCTACCTGCTGGCCGCGGCGATCAAGCAGGCCGGCAGCACCGAAGGGCCCAAGGTCAAGGCCGCGCTCGAGGACCTGAAGGCCCCCGTCGAGGGCGTCGTCACGACCTACAACAAGCCCTTCACCAAGACCGACCACGAGGCCATCACCGCCAACATCCCGGTGTTCGGCGAGGTGAAGGGCCAGCGCGTGGTCTATGCCTACGAGGCCGACTTCAAGGCGGCCTCCGAGGTCAAGGTCAAGGACGTCAACGCCAAGGGCGCCTTGACCCAGAAGAAGTGACCCCACGAAACGCCGCCCGGTGCGGCCGTTTTTTCTTCCCTGACGTCCCGGACTCCGTATGCAGATCCTGACCCAACTGGTGTTCAGCGGCATCGCGCTCGGCATGATCTACGCGGTCATCGCCTTCGGCTACCAGCTGACCTTCTCCACCTCCGACACCCTCAACTTCGGCCAGGGGGACGCGCTGATGCTGGGCGCGCTCGTGGGCCTGACGCTGGTCGGGCACGGCGTGAACTACTGGCTGATGATCCCGCTGGTGTGCCTGTTCGGCGCGCTGCAGGGCGCCTTCGTCGAGCGCATCGGCGTGCGTCCCGCCATCAAGATCAAGTCGGAGTTCGGCTGGATCATGTCCACCATCGCGCTGGGCATCATCTTCAAGAACGTGGCCGAGAACGTCTGGGGCCGCGACGACCTGAAGTTCCCGTCGCCGCTGCCGGAGGCGCCGATCAAGCTGCTCGGCGCCAACGTGCTGCCGATGGAGATCCTGGTCGTGGTGGGCGCGCTGCTGATGATGCTGGCGGTCGAGCTCTTCAACCGGCGCTCGATCTACGGCCGCGCGGTCGTGGCGACCTTCAACGACCGCGACGCCGCCAAGCTGATGGGCATCAACACGGGTCTGGTGATCACCTTCTCGTACGCGCTGTCGTCGCTGACGGCGGCCTTCGCCGGGGTGCTGATCGCGCCGCTCACGCTCACGGGCGCCACGATGGGCGCGGTGCTCGGCCTGAAGGCCTTCGCGGTGGCGATCATCGGCGGGCTGACCTCGGGCATGGGCATCATCGTCGGCGGGATCATCCTGGGCATCGCCGAGACGACGACCGGCTTCTACCTGTCCACCGGCTACAAGGACGTGCCGGGCCTGGTGCTGCTGCTGATCGTGCTGGCGCTCAAGCCGGCCGGCCTGTTCGGCAAGACCGCGATCAAGAAGGTCTGAGCCCCCATGACGACCAAGACCAATCCGAAGAAATTCGTCGCGGGCGCCGTCGCCATCGTGGCGCTGTTCGCGTTCCCGCTGGTGTCGGGCAACCCGTACTACATCCACCTGGTCGAGACATCATGATCTACGCGATCGTGCTGTTCGGCCTGGACATCGTGGTGGGCTACACCGGGCAGGTCTCGCTGGGCCATGCCGGGCTGTTCGGCATCGGCGCCTACACCGCCGGCGTGCTGATCACCAAGTTCGGGCTCTGGATCCTGGTGACGCTGCCGCTGGCGGTCGGCGTGACGGCCGCCTTCGGCGCGCTGCTGGCCCTGCCGGCGCTGCGCGTGACCGGGCCCTACCTGGCGATGGTGACCCTGGCCTTCGGCACCATCATCCAGATCCTGATCAACGAGATGGACTTCCTGACCAACGGCCCCATGGGCATCACGCTCACCAAGCCCAAGCTGCTGGGCCACCAGCTCGACGAGACGGAGTTCTACTGGCTGGTCGCGGTGATGCTGCTGGCGTCGCTGGTGTTCGTGCATCGCGTGCTGCGCTCGCACCTGGGCCGCGCGTTCGAGGCGCTGCGCGGCAGCCCGGTGGCGTCGGACTGCATGGGCGTCTCGGTCTACCGCTACAAGGTTTACGCCTTCGTGGTCAGCGCCGGGCTGGCGGGCCTGGCCGGCGCGCTGTACGCCTACTCCGAGCAGTACATCTCGCCCAACACCTACAACTTCGAACTGACGGTGATGTTTCTGCTGGCCATCATCATGGGCGGCCGCAAGACCCGCACCGGCGCGCTGCTGGGCGCCGCGATCATCGTGCTGCTGCCCAAGCTGCTCGACGACCTGCAGCTGTTCCGCTACGTGTCGGTGGCCTTTGCGCTGCTGGTGGTGGCGGTGACCGTCGTGGCGCTGCGCCGCGGCAAGGTCGGCGGCGTGCAGGCGGCGGTGCCGGTGGTGGGCAGCATCGCGTTGGCGGGGCTGTCCTTCGTGCTGGAGACGATGACCGACTGGCGCTTGTCGATCTTCGGGCTCATCACGCTGTTCGTCGTCTACTACCTGCAGGACGGCATCGTCGGCTTCGTGCGCGGCGCGCTGCACATCAAGGCCAGGCCGGTGGGCGAGGGCGGCCCGGTGGCCGAGAAACCCGCGGACGCCATCGCGCGGGCCGGCGGCGCGGACGAGCTGCTGATCGACGCGCGGGGCGTGCTGATGCAGTTCGGCGGCCTGAAGGCGCTCAACAACGTCGACCTGCAGGTGCGCCGCGGCACGATCCACGGCCTGATCGGCCCGAACGGCTCGGGCAAGAGCACGATGATGAATGTGCTGACCGGCATCTACGTGCCGACGGCGGGCGAGCTGCGCTTCGTCGACCGCTCGCTGGTGGGGCGCACCTCGGCCGACATCGCGCTGTCGGGCATCGCGCGGACCTTCCAGAACGTGCAGCTGTTCGGCGAGATGAGCGCGCTGCACAACGTGATGGTGGCGCTGCATCACAGCTTCGGCAGCAACCTGGTGCAGGTGGCGCTGCACTCGCCGCGCTACAACGCGGAGGACGCGCAGGCCCGGGCCCGGGCGCTGGGCCTGCTGGAGTTCGTCGGACTGGGGGAGCTGGCCTTCGAGGAGGCGCGCAACCTGCCCTACGGCAAGCAGCGGCTGCTGGAGATCGCGCGGGCGCTGGCGCTGGACCCGAAGCTCCTGCTGCTGGACGAACCCGCGGCCGGCCTGACGGCGCCGGACATCAAGGAGCTGATGCGCATCATCGGCAAGATCCGCGACCACGGCATCACGGTGATCCTGATCGAGCACCACATGGACGTGGTGATGGGCATCTGCGACGTGGTGTCGGTGCTGGACTTCGGCCAGAAGATCGCCGAGGGCAGGCCGGCGCAGGTGCAGGCCGATCCCAAGGTGATCGAGGCCTACCTCGGCGGCCAGCCGGCCTGAGCGCGGAGCGGAACAGACATGCTCAAGATCGATCAACTGCATGCCGGCTACGGCAAGGTCGAAGTGCTGCACGGCATCTCGGTGGAGGTGCCCAAGGGACGGGTGGTGACGCTGATCGGCTCCAACGGGGCCGGCAAGACGACGACGATGCGGGCGGTGTCCGGGATGATCGCGCCCAGCGCCGGGCAGATCACGCTCAACGGCAAGCGCATCGACGGCCTGGAGTCGTACCACATCGCGCGGCTGGGGCTGGCGCATTCGCCGGAGGGACGGCGCGTGTTCGCCACGATGAGCGTCACCGACAACCTGCGCCTGGGCGCATTCCCGCGCTACACGGGCGCGCGGCCCAAGGGCGATGTTGAGGCCGACCTGGAGAAGGCGATGGAGCTCTTCCCGCGCCTGAAGGAGCGGCGCCAGCAGCTCGCGGGCACGCTCTCGGGCGGCGAGCAGCAGATGCTGGCAATGGCGCGCGCCACCATGCTCAACCCCGAGGTCGTGCTGCTGGACGAGCCCTCGATGGGGCTCGCGCCGATCCTGGTGGACGAGGTGTTCCGCATCATCGAGCGGCTGAAGGGGCAAGGCGTGACGATGCTGCTGGTGGAGCAGTTCGCCGCGGCCGCGCTGGCGGTGGCCGACTACGGTTACGTGCTGGAGAACGGGCGCATCTCGCTGCACGGTCCGGCGGAGAAGCTGCGCACCGATCCGGCGGTGAAGGCGGCCTATCTGGGCGGCGGGCATTGACGCCGGGCCCTGGCGCCCGCCCGACCCGCGCGACGACTCCGATCGGGCATCGCGCGCCCCCAAGCAGTTGGAATCGCCGCGATGTCCATCGCGAATGCAGGAGTGCCGCGGGTCGACGCGCTGCCTAGAGTGACTGCCTCGCCCCGCTCCGGGGCTTCTCCTCCAGCGAGGTGCAGTCATGACGAACACTCCCCAGCGCGAGCCCGATCGACCGCCGGTCGAGGCCTGGCAGGCGCAGGGCCTCTATCCGTTCTCCCGCGATCCGCTGACGGCGGTCGAGGTGCTGGAGCGCCAGCTGTTCGATCAGGTGGCCTGGCATCTGTCGCGCTTCCATCCGGTGTTCCGGACGCTCTCGCCGGAGGCGATGGCGCTGCAGTTCCGGTTGCTGCGGCAGGCCGTCGAATGCGGCCCCGAGGAGTTGCAGCTGCTGCTGGCCGAGGTGCTCAACCTGCCGGCCGAAGAGCGCCAGATGATGGCCGAGTTGCTGAAGGACGTGTCGCTGTCGTCGGTCATCCGGGAGTCCCACGTGGTCACCCAGCGGCTTCAACTGCTCGACGGATTGGAGACCCTGCTCTTCGACGAAACGCTGCGGCCCCATGTGAAGGAGCGTGGGGAACTGCATCCCATCGTCGCGCGCAACCCCTGGCTCTTCGGCGATGAGTTCGCGCTCTCCGTCGACAACCGATCGCTCACCGAAGTGTTGCGCAAGCATCAGAAGATGCTGGGGGGCGACATCCAGATCGATCAGCCGTTCGACGTTCCGAAGCAGAAGCTGGCGATCATCGACCTCATGTTCTCGCGTGCGACGCGGCGTCACCAGCCATCGACGCTGGAGCACCTCGTGGTCGAGCTCAAGGCGCCACGCGTGCGGATTTCCGAGGACGAGATCGATCAGATCAATCGTTACGCCAAGCGCGTGTCCCGAGACGAGCGCTTTCGTGCCGTTGAGGTCAAGTGGTCCTTCTGGCTCGTGGGCCGGGAACTCGCGAGGGGCGCACGTGAGCACGCCGAGCTCGAACGGGAGGTGCATCTTCCCTACAACTTCTCGGTCCGCGTGACGACATGGGCGGAGCTGATCGACGAGAACCGCGCCCGTCTGCAGTTCCTCCAGGAAAGCCTGGACTACAAAGCCAGCCGGCAGGCGGGCTTGAAGCATCTGCAGCGACGCTACCCGGACTGCCTGGGGGACGTCGTGCAGCGCGCGCAGGAGCCGCGGGCTCCCTACGCGCGCGCCCGGTGAGACCGATCAGACGAACATGCCGCCCGACGCTTCCACGCGCTGCGCGTTGACCCAGCGGTTGTCGTCCGACAGCAGCGAGGCGACGACCGGCCCGATGTCATCCGGCAAGCCGACGCGGCCCAGCGCCGTGACCGACGCGACAAGGGCGTTGACCTGCGCGTTGTCGCGCACCGTGCCGCCGCCGAAGTCGGTCTCGATCGCGCCGGGCGCGAGCGTGTTCACGCGGATGCCACGCGCGCCGAACTCCTTGGCCATGTAGCGCGTCATCACCTCGACGCCGCCCTTCATCGTCGCGTACGCGCCGTAGCCCGGCATCGCGAAGCGGGCCAGGCCGCTGGACACGTTCAGCACGCTGCCGCCGTCGTTCATCAGCGGCAGCAGCGCCTGCGTGAGGAAGAACGGGCCCTTCAGGTGCACGCGCATCAGTTCGTCGAACTGGGCCTCGGTGGTGTCGGCCAGCGGCGCATGCACGCCCATGCCGGCGTTGTTGACCAGGTGGTCGAAGCGCTCGCGCTGCCAGTGCTGCTGGAGCGTCTGCTTCAGCGCCTGGGCGAAGGCCGGGAAGCTGCCGCTGTCGCCCACGTCGAGCGGCAAGGCCGCCGCGCGGCCGCCCAGCTGGCGGATCTCGTCGATGACGGCCTGTGCCTCGGCCTGCTGGCTGCGGTAGGTCACGATGCTGTCGATGCCGCGGCGGGCGAGATGCACGGCGGCGTTGCGGCCCAGTCCGCGGCTGCCGCCGGTGATCAGCGCGATGCGGGTCGAGGTGGAAGTGGAAACGGAGGCGGAGGTGGAAGCGGTGGTCGTTGTCATGGTGAGCTCCTGCTGGGGTCGGTGAATCGGATGCAGGAACTTTATTGATCGATGGTTGGCGTATAAATCGTCCTGAACCGATTTGACCGTTCACGCGAGACGAACAAATGAGCGACGCTCCCCTCCGCTTGCCGGCCTCCCCGCCGCCCTCGATCGAGACGCTCCAGGTCTTCGTCCGGGTCGCGGAACTGGCCAGCTTCACCCAGGCCGCGCAGAGCCTGGGCCTGCCCAAGGCCAGCGCGTCCACGGCCGTGCAGCGGCTCGAGGCCAGCCTGGGCACGCGGCTCTTCCACCGCACGACGCGGCGCGTGCAGCTGACGCAGGACGGCAGGCCTGCTACGAACGCTGCAAGGACCTGCTGGCCGACCTCGACGACATGCAGACCATGTTCCAGCCGGCCGCCAGCGGCCTGCGCGGCCGGCTGCGGGTGGACATGCCGATGCGGATCGCCCAGGACCTCGTCGTCCCGCGACTGCCCGAGTTCTCGCGGCGCATCCGGGGCTGGAGGTCGAGCTCAGCAGCACCGACCGCCGCGTCGACCTCGTGCGCGAGGGTTTCGACTGCGTGCTGCGGGTGGGGCCGCTCGGCGATTCCACCCTGGTGGCCCGGCCGCTGGGCGCGCTGGCGATGGCCAACCTCGCCAGCGCGCCTACATCGCCGAGTTCGGCATGCCGGAGTCCCTCGAGGACCTGGTCCGCCATCGGCTGGTCCAGTACGTGACGACGCTGGGTCAGCGTTGCCCCGGCTTCGAATGGTGCGACGACGCCGGCGCGACGCACTTCGTGCCGATGACCGGTGCGCTGACGGTGAGCGATTCCGGCTCCTACGCGGCGGCCTGCCTGGCCGGGCTGGGCCTCACGCAGGTGCCGCGCCACGGGATCGAGGCGGAGGTGCTGGACGGCCGTCTGGTGGAGGTGCTGCCCCGCTTCCGGCCCGCGCCGATGCCGGTGCACCTGCTCTACGCGCACCGGCGCCAGTTGCCGCGGCGGGTGCAGGCCTTCATGCAATGGCTGGCCGAGCTGCTGGCGCCGCGGCTGTTGCCGCTATCCTCTGCCTCCTCGGTACCCACCTCCTGAACCGCCTTGCGTTCCGATCCCGTCCTGGACCCGCCGTCCGCGCTGTTCCAGCAAGCCCGCGCCGTGCTCGCCGCCGGCGATGTCGCCGCGGCGCAACCGCTCGGCGAGGAGTGGCTGCTGCTGGCGCTCGAGCAGGCG
>NZ_VOSR01000185.1:0-13139 GCF_007997345.1 Mitsuaria sp. TWR114 | reverse complement strand
CACCGCCAGCGCCGGCACCCACACCAGCGCGGGCGCACGCAGTTCGCGCTCGTCCTCGTCCATGCGGACCACGACCCGGCCGCGCTCGATCAGCAGCAGCTGCACCAGCGCGCCATGCCGATGCGGCTGGATTTCCCAATTGTGCAAGCGGCTGCGCTCGGCGATCGATTCGAGGTGCAGCCCGTCCAGGGCGGGCGCTTGTCCTTCCTCGCCGTAGAGGGAATACACCGGCGTCGCGCCGGCGCGTGATCGGGAAGAGGACTTCGGGCGCGATTCGGGCATAGGTTCGGATTGTGCAAGCGCGCGTCGGCGCCGTCCATTCACCGCGGATCGTCCGCGCCGTAGGCTGCGCCCATCGGAGACAACACCACGCGCCTCGCCAGAAGGCCGGATTGCCATGAAGACCTTGCGAACCCAGGTGCTGATCGTCGGCGCCGGACCCTCGGGCCTGCTGCTGGGCCAGTTGCTGCACCGCGCCGGCATCGACACGCTGATCGTCGAGCGCCAGACCGCCGACCACGTGCTCTCGCGCATCCGGGCCGGCGTGCTGGAGCAAGGCACCGCCGACCTGATGGACGACGCCGGCGTCGGCGCCCGCATGCATGCCGAGGGGCTGGTCCACGACGGCTTCGAGCTGGCGGTCGGCGGCGTGCGGCACCGCATCGACCTGCGCCAGCTCACCGGCGGGCATGGGGTGCTGGTCTATGGCCAGACCGAGGTCACCCGCGACCTCATGGCCGCGCGCGACGCCGCCGGGCTGCCCACGCTGTACGAGGCGGCCGAGGTCCGCATCGACGGCTTCCACACCGCGACGCCCCGCGGGCGATGCACGGTGCGCGGCGAGGCGGTCGAGATCCATGCCGATTTCATCGCCGGTTGCGACGGCTTCCACGGCGTGTGCCGCGCGAGCGTCCCGCCGGACGCGATCCGCCTTTACGAGAAGGTCTATCCCTTCGGCTGGCTGGGCCTGCTCAGCGACACGCCGCCGGTGGCCGACGAACTGATCTACAGCCGCCATGCGCGCGGCTTCAGCCTGTGCAGCATGCGCTCGCCGACCCGCAGCCGCTATTACCTGCAGGTGCCGCTGGGCGAGCGCGTGGAGGACTGGACCGATGCCCGCTTCTGGGACGAGCTGCGTCTGCGGCTGGATCCCGAGGCGGCAGCTGGGCTGGTGACCGGTCCGTCGCTTGAGAAGAGCATCGCGCCGCTGCGCAGCTTCGTTGCCGAGCCGATGCGCTTCGGCCGCCTGTTCCTGGCCGGCGACGCGGCCCACATCGTGCCGCCGACCGGCGCGAAGGGACTGAACCTCGCGGCCTCCGACGTCCGCTACCTGTCGCAGGCCCTGATCGAGCACTACCGCGAGCGCAGCGATGCCGGACTGGACCACTACTCCGCCCGCTGCCTGGCCCGCGTGTGGAAGGCCGAGCGCTTCTCCTGGTGGCTGACCAGCCTGATGCACAACTTCGACCAGGAACCGGCCTTCCAGGCCAAGCTGCAGGAGGCGGAGCTGGACTACGTCCTCGGGTCGGAGGCGGCCCGGCGCGTGCTGGCCGAGAACTACATCGGCCTGCCGTTCTGACCCACGCTCCGGGCAGTCCCCGATCAGTCCTCGATCAAGCCGAGGAAGTGATCGAGGATCACGAAGTGGTCCTCGAACAAGCGCGACTCCATCGCCGCCAACTCATCGCGATGGAACCAGCGCGCCTCCTTCACGTCGTCGCAGCCGACGACCTCCGGCAGCGTGCCCATGGCCGGGAACTTGAAGTGGTGGGCCATCGTGATCAGCCGGCCGCGCGCGCTGCGCAGTGGGTCCTCGAAGGTGGCGACCCCGTGCAGCGCCGCGAGGATGGAGGCCGGCAGCAAGGGGAAGCGCGTCTCCTCGATCAGCTCGCGGATCGCGCAGGCCACCAGCTTCTCGCCGCGGTCGAGGTGGCCGCCGGGCACGGCCCAGAGGTCCTCGCCGAAGGGGCCCTTGCGCCGCACCAGCAGCACATGGTCGCCAACGGTCACCACCGCGTCGCCGGTCATGTACGCGACCGCGGTGTACTTCTTCCGATAGCTCGCCACGGCCGCATGCTCGGCCTTGCGCCGCGCGTATTCGGGCAGGCGGCTCCAGGCCTGCAGCCACGCGCGCACCGGCGCGCTGACGTAGGGCGTCATGACGGTCAGTGCCGCGTCCGGGTCCTCGGCCTCGAAGAACACCTGCCGCATCGCCGTGGCGTCGACATCGGCCAGGCGGTCCACCAGCTGCTGCCGCCAGCGCGGGAAATTGTTCAGGTAGTAGCTGGTGTGGTCCTTGCGATGGCCCACCAGCACGATGTCGGCCTCCTCGCCCGCCAGCGCCCGCACGCCCAGGGTCACGGCGGCGTTCCAGCGCCGGTCGTCGAAGTAGTCGCGCACCGGCAGCACGTGCAGCCGTTGTCGCTGCGCCTCGCTCAGGTTGGCCAGCAGCATCTGGCGGCGCTCCTCGTGCACGAAGGGATTGCGCGGGTCACGCGCCTTGTACGAGGAGCCCAGCACCGCGATCACCTCGTCTGCCAGACCAAAGGCCGCCTGGAACAGCGCCTCCTGCCCCTGGTGCACCAGCTGCCAACGGCCCACCACCACGGCGACGGTCTTGCGGGTCATGCCTTGTCCTTTCCCTGGGATTCGACGCGCGCCGATGCGGTCATCGGCGCTTCGGTTCAATAGTGCCGCGCCGCGATCGGCAACTGCCGGCCGCTGCCGAAGGCCCGGGCGCGCAGCCGCACGATCGGCGGCGCCTGGCGGCGCTTGTACTCGTTGCGCGCGATCATGCCCTTGATCCGCGCGAGCAGCGCCTGACCTTCGTCGCTTCCGCGCAGCGCGGCGACGGCCGCCTCGGCCGCGGCGCGTTCGTCGGCGGCCAGCCGCTCGCCCTCGATCAGCAGCTTCAGCACCTCGTCCAGCAGCTCGTAGGGCGGCAGGCTGTCGGTGTCGCGCTGGTCGGGCGCCAGCTCGGCGCTCGGCGGCTTGTCGAGGATGGCGGCGGGAATGAGTTCCCGGCCGGCCACCTCGTTGAGATGCCGGCTCAGCGCGAAGACCTCCGTCTTGTAGAGATCGCCGATCAGGCCGAGGCCGCCGTTGGTGTCGCCGTAGAGCGTGCAGTAGCCGACGGCGATCTCGCTCTTGTTGCCGGTGGTCAGCAGCAGGTGGCCGCGCGCGTTGGACACGGTCATCAAGAGCGTGCCGCGCACCCGTGCCTGCAGGTTCTCGAGCGCCAGGCCGGACGGTCGCAGCGCCAGCGTGCTGGCGGCCAGGGTCTCGTCGACCTGGCCGACGATGTCTTCGATCGGGCAGACCTCGAGCGCGATGCCGAGCCGATCGCACAGCGCCTTCGAATCGTCGACGCTGCCACTCGACGAGAAACGCGACGGCATGGTGATGGCCATGACCCGGTCCACGCCCAGCGCCTCCACGGCCAGCGCCAGCGTCAGCGCCGAGTCGATGCCGCCGGACGCGCCGACGACGACGCGCTCGAAGCCGCAGCGCCGCGCGTAGTCCCGCAGTCCCAGCACGATCTGCAGGCGATAGAAGGCCATCGTGTCCAGCCCGGTGGCCGCCGGCGGCAGCGCGGCGCCGTCGAGCGATGCGAAGTGGCCGCGGTCGACCTCGAAGCCCAGAGTCACGACCTGCTCCTCGAAGCGCCGGGCCTCGAAGACGACGCCCGGCTCGGGCTCGATCGCGAAGGACGCGCCGTCATAGACCAGTTGGTCGTGCCCGCCGATCTGGTTGACGAAGACCAGCGGCAGCCGATGCCGCCAGCAGGCGGCGCGGAAGACCTCGTGGCGCCGCTCGCGCTTGCCGACGTGGCTGGGGCTGGCGTTGATCGACACGATCAGGTCGGGCGCCGAATCCGCCAGGCGCTGGAACGGATTGACGGTGTAGTCCTTGCCGTCGTCGTTCCAGCCGTCCTCGCAGATCATGAAGCCCACCTGCGCGCCGCCGATGCGCAGCACGCGGGCGACGTCCGGCCCGGGCTCGAAGTGCCGGCGCTCGTCGAAGACGTTGTAGGTGGGCAGCAACTGCTTGTGATAGTCCAGCAGCAGCTCGCCGTCGCGGATCACCAGCAGCGAATTGCGGAAGGCCTTGCCGGCGCCCGGGTTGCGGGTCGGCGCGCCGACGACCCAGTGCAGCGAGCTCACCTCGCGCGTGGCCGCCAGCAGCGCCGCCATCGCGCGGTCGAGGCGCTCGCGGAAGTCTTCGTCCTCGAGCAGGTCGGCCGGGTAGTAGCCGGTCAGCGACAGCTCCGGAAAGACGACCAGGTCCGCGCCGTCGTGCCGGGCGCGGCGCGCCGCGTCCAGGTGCAGCGCCAGGTTGCCTTCGAGGTCGCCAATGGTGGGATTGATTTGCGCGATGGTGATCTTGAGCATGACTTCGCTCCTCAGCTGGCCCTCACTCGAAAGACCTGCCGCAGGTAGTTGAGGAAGGTCTGGTCGTCGCACAGCGTCTTGCCGGGCGCATCGGACAGCTTGGCCACCGGCTGGCCGTTGCAGCGCACCAGCTTCATGACGATGTTCAGCGGCTTGGGCCCGAGGTCGTTGGTGAGGTGCGTGCCGATGCCGAATCCGACCGGCACGCGTCGGGCGAAGTGCGCATGCAAGCGGAAGGCCTCGTCGGTGTCGAGCCCGTCGCTGAACACCAGTCGCTTGGTCCGTGCATCGATGCGCAGCGCCGCGTAATGCGCGAGCGCCTTCTCGCCCCATTCGACCGGATCGCCCGAGTCATGCCGCAGGCCATCGAAGAGCTTGGCGAAGTAGAGGTCGAAGTCGGCCAGGAAGGCGTCCATGCCGATCACGTCGGTCAGCGCGATGCCGAGGTCGCCGCGGAACTCCTGCACCCAGCCCTCCAGCGCCGCTCGCTGCGACAGCCGCAGCTGCACGCCCACCGCCTGCCAGGTCTGCAGGTACTCGTGGGCCATCGTGCCGATCGGCACCAGCCCGTGACGCCGCGCCAGCGCCACGTTGGAGCTGCCCTTGAAGACCTGCGGGGCCTCACGCTTGAGCGTGGCGACGACCTCGTCGTGCCAGGCGCCGGAGAAGCGGCGGCGCAAGCCGAAGTCGAAGCACTCGAAGGGATGGGCTTCGGCGCCCAGCGTCGCGGGCACGGCCGCGGCGTAGTCGCGCAGGCGGGCCGCCTTCGTTGCGAGCCGCGCGCGGCCCTCGACGAGCACCTCGCGCTCGCGGCCCGCGCACAGGCGGCGGAAGTAGAGCTCGTTGACGATCGCCAGCACGAAGATCTCGAAGCCCATCACGTGGACCTGCGGCCCCTTGGCGACGATGACCAGCTGCCCGGCCTCGGCGCCCTCGCCCGGCCGTGCCTCGATGAAGCGCCGCTGGAAACGGAAGATGCGCAGGAAGTCGATGAAGTCGGCCTTCATGAAGCGCAGTCCGCCCAGGTAGGCGAGTTCCTCGTCACTGAAGCCGAGCGTGCAGAGGTGGTCGAGCTCGCGGTTGACCGCCTCGCAGAGCTCGCTCAGCGGGAAGGCGGGCGTGTTGCGGCAGACGAAGCGGTACTCGGCATCGTTGGCCGGAAACGCATGCAGCAGCGTCTGCCACATCGTGAACTTGTAGAGGTCGGTCTCCAGCAGGGAGTGGATGACAGGCGTGTCGTTCATGAAGCCACCCCGCTCAGGCCG
Organism: Mitsuaria sp. TWR114; assembly: GCF_007997345.1. NCBI lineage: Bacteria > Pseudomonadati > Pseudomonadota > Betaproteobacteria > Burkholderiales > Sphaerotilaceae > Roseateles > Mitsuaria sp. TWR114. The sequence goes on along the minus strand of NZ_VOSR01000185.1, from coordinate 7,483 downwards.
AGAGCAGGCCGAGCGCCTGCGCCGCCGTCATCGTCCGCACGCCCAGCGCGCGGGCGCGCTCGACGAAAGCCGAGGCGCCGGCCTCGAAGCCGCCCACCGCGCTCATCGCATCCTCGATCAGCACGACGCGCGCGAGCCGCTCGGGCGTCATCGCCGCGAAGAGGTCTTCCGCCGTCGCCGCGACGCAGTGGCTGCTGGCCTCGCCGGCGATGAAGCTCAGGCCGGGGAAGTCGACGATGCGGTCCACCAGCGCCCGATTCGTCTGCGTGCGCGGGTCGCCGTCGACCGGCACCTCGGCGCGCACCGCGCTGTACTGCTCCGTCATCGGATTCAGGCCCTTCAGCACCTTCTCCACCGTGCGCAGGCGCGCCGATTCCCAGCGGCCCAGGGCGTCGGCCAGCGCGCCATGCAGGTTGTGGCCCCAGGTGCCGACGACGCAGTGGGTCGGCCACACCATCAGCACGTACTTCCTCGGGCTGGCCTCGAGCGCGTCGAGATAGCGCAGCACCGCATCCCGCAGCGCCGGGTTACGTGGGGCGTAACGGCCCTCGCGCACGTCGGCCGCGCGGATCTGCGTGAATGGCGCGACGGGCTGCGGCGCGCCGTCAGCACCCGGCTGTTGCCAGAAGGCCGGGCGCTCGATCGCGTAGACCGGGTGCGAGTCCAGCGTCACGACGATGTCGCCGATCGCGTCGCCGGCCTGGTCCACCAGCGCGGCCAGGCGCTTCATGTCCGCATCCGCGCCGGTCACCGGCAGCGCGGCGCCAGGGATGTCGCAGAAGTCGTTCTGCGGATCAACGATGAGCAGTTGGGCTTGGCGGTCCATGGGAACTCCGTTTCGGTCTTTGTGATGTCGTGGCGACAGCATACCGCTCTTCGTGCTTGTTTGCACTAAGTCGATATCGCAGACGGCGGATCAGAAGCCACGATTTGTATCCGCATATTTCCTGTGTTCCAGGAGACGGTTTGACGTCGGAGGATGTGACCGATCATAATTCGTGCTCTTTCGCACTAAGCCTAGCGCCGTGGACTTCGAACGCCCCATCGTCACCGTCGACATCGTGCTGCTCACTCTGCTCGACGGCGCGTTGCACGCCGGCCTGGTACGACGCGACAAGGCGCCGGCGCTCGGCGCCTGGACGCTGCCCGGCGGCTGGGTGCACACCGACCAGGACCAGGACGCCGACGAGGCCGCGGCGCGAATCCTGCGGGACAAGGCAGGACTGGTCTCGCCCTACCTGGAGCAGCTCAGGACCTTCTCCGGCATGCATCGCGATGCGCGCGGGTGGTCGCTGTCGGTGAGCTACTACGCGGTCGTGCCTGCGCCGGTGGGCGAGCCGTCGGGCGGGCGCTTCCGCTGGGCGCCGGTCGACGGCCTGCGCTCGCTGCCCTTCGACCATGCGCAGATCCTGCGCACCGCCGTCGAGCGCGTGCGGTCGAAGACGCTGTACTCCTCGCTGCCGGTGCACCTGATGCCGGCGCAGTTCACGCTCGGCGAGTTGCAGCGCACCTATGAGCAGGTGCTCGGCGCGGTGCTCGACAAGCGCGGATTCCGCCGCCGCATCGAGGAGCTCGATGTCATCGAGGAAGTCCCCGGCGCCTTCACCAGCGGCGGCAGCCACCGGCCAGCGCAGCTCTACCGCAAGAAGGCCCACGCCCCGGCGCTGAAGACGGCGCCCAGCAACCTGCCGGTCAGCTGAGCGGGCGCGCGCGCCGGGATGTCGGCGAGGCGTCGATCCATTTCCGGGTCTTCATCGGGCGGCGAGTCCCTTCAGCAGCGCCTCGTGGAATTCCTTCGGCGACTCGACCTGCGGCGAGTGGCCCAGCGCCGGGAACTCGACCAGCGCGGCGCCGGGAATCATCTTCGCGGTCGTGCGGCCGAGCGTCGCGTAGTCGCCCAGCTGCTCGGCGATCGCCTTGGGCGCGCGGTTGGCGCCGGGCGCGGTGCGGTCCTTGCCGCCGATCATCAGCAGCGTCCGCACCTGCAGATGGGGCAGCTCATGCACCACCGGCTGGGTGAAGATCATCTCGGAGGTCTGGGCCTGGTTCCAGGCGACGAGCTCACGTCCCGGACCGGCATACAGGCCGGCGGCCATCTCGACCCAGCGGTCGTAGGCCGGCTTCCACTGGCCGTTGTAATAGAAGCGCAGCTGATAGGCCTTGATGCTGTCGGCCGTCGTCTTCAGTTCCTGCGCGTTCAGCTGGTCGATGGTCGCGTACGGCACGCCCGCCGCCTGCCAGTCCTCCAGCCCCAGCGGGTTGACGGCGACGAGCTGCTCGACCTGCGCCGGGTACTGCAGCGCGTAGCGCATCGCCAGCATGCCGCCCATCGAGTGGCCGATCACCGTCGCCTTGGCGATGCCCAGCGACTGCAGCAGCGCCTGCGTGTTGGCGGCGAGCTGGTTGAAGCTGAACTGGTAACCGACCGGCTTGGTCGAGGCGCAGAAGCCGACCTGGTCCGGCACCACGACGCGGTAACCCGCACCGGCGAGCACCGCGATCGTCTCCGCCCAGGTCGCGCCGCAGAAGTTCTTGCCGTGCAGCAGCACCGCGGTCCGGCCATTGGGCGCGCCGTCGGCGCGACGTCCATGTAGACCATCTCCAGCGCCTGGCGCTGCGAATTCAGCTTGAAGCGCTGCTGCGGGTACGGGTACTCGAAGCCCTCGAGCCTGGCGCCGTAGCTGGGAGCGGCCTGCGCCGACGTGGCAAGGGACAGCGCCGCGAGCGCGGCGGCGAGAAGCATCTTCATCGGGGACTCCAGTGACGGGGAACGGGCGCGCCGAAGCGAGCAAGTGTCGTTCCCTCCGCCCCGCGCGCCGTCTTCAATGCGGATCGAGATATCCGAAGGTGCCGTGGTCGCGGATCTCCTCGGCGGCCAGGCGGGCCGCCTTCATCGCATGCCGGAACAGCGACATCGCCAGGCTCACGCGCTTGACGCCCGCCTCGCCCAGCTCGCGCACGCTGAACGAGCGTCCCGGGATGCCGGCCATGAAGTTCACCGGCCTGGACACCGACGCGCAGACCTGGCGCACCGCGTCCAGGTCGGGCAGCAGCGGCGCGAACAGCACGTCGGCGCCGGCGCGCTCGAAAGCCTGCAGGCGCCGGATCGTGTCCTCGAGGTCGTTCACGCCGTGCAGGAAATTCTCCGAGCGCGCCGTGACCAGGAAGGGGACCGGCAAGGCCCGCGCGGCCTCGACCGCGGCGGCGACGCGCTCGACGGCCAGGTCGAAGTCGAGGATGGGCGCGCCGCCCTCGCTCGACGCATCCTCGATCGATCCGCCGACCGCGCCCGCTTCCGCCGCCAGGCGATCGTCAGCGCGCAGTCCTCGGGCCGGTGGCCGAAGCCGTTGCCGAGGTCGGCGCTCAGCGGCAGCGGCGTCGCGCCGGCCAGTTGGCGGATGTGGGCCAGGGTCTCGTCGCGGGTCAGCTGGCCGTCGCGCCGGCCGATGGCTTCGGCGGCCGCGGCGCTCGAGGTCGCCAGCGCGGGAAAGCCCGCCGCCTCCAGCATCCGCGCCGACGCGATGTCCCAGGCGTTGGCGATGACGAAGGGACCCGGGCGCTGATGCAACGCGAACAGGGCGGCAGACTTGTCGGCGGCGGTGGGGGATGCGGTGCTCATCTTGAGGGCCTCGTAAAGAGTGAGGGGGCGGTCTTCGGTGGGAAGAACGGCGCATCCTAGGCCCGGACCCCTGCCGCCGTCTGGCAGCAATCGGACGTCTTCCCGGCCCCCTCGCTCCCCGCCCCGTTCGCGACGGCCGGCCTGGAGACCCTCGAAACGGTGGCGCTCCCGCCACGATTTCGTTGCGATTCCGCCCGAGCGGGGTGCCCGCGCGCGTCCTGCGCACGAAATCCGGCGACCCGAATGTTGCGAACTATTCGCATTTGATAACGTATCGCGTTAGCTGAGCACGCACGGCCCATCGCCGCGCCGCGGGCCTCCCCGACCCACCTCCCCCGAATCCCTGATCTCCGGTCCCCCGGTCCACGTCCATGTCGTCCACCGCGTCCCGCGGCGCCTCGCCGCGCCGGTCCCTGATTTCCCTCTCCGTCCTCGCGCTGCTGGCCCCGCTGGCGGCTGCCGCGCAATCCGCAGCGCCCTCCGAAGCGCCATCCACGGCGACGGACGCGACAGCGTCCGCCCCGGCGCCGGCCAAGCTGCTGGACGAGGTCACCGTCAACGGCGTGCGCAAGAAGACCTTCGCGCCGACGACGGTGCGGGTCGGCGCCTTCCGCGACCAGGACCCGCTGGACGTGCCGCTGACCAACAGCGTGATGTCGCGCGACCTGCTCGACGCGCAGGCCGCGCAGGGCCTGTACGACGCGCTGAAGAACACCGCCGGCGTGACCCGCTCGCAGGTCAGCGGCTCGACCTACGACAACCTGTCGATCCGCGGCATCGTCGTCGAGAACCGCGGCAACTACCGCCTCAACGGCAACCTGCCCATCGTCAACCTGATCGACATCCCGCTCGAGAACAAGGAGCAGGTGGAGGTGCTGAAGGGCGCGTCGTCGATGTACTACGGCATGGTGCCGCCCTCGGGCATCGTCAACTTCGTGACCAAGCGGCCGGCCCGACGCCGGTCACCTCGCTGACGACCACCTTCAACGACCACGGCGGCATGAAGGCCCACGTCGACATCGGCCGCCGCTTCGGCGCCGACGACAGCATGGGCCTGCGCCTGAACGCCGTCACCAGCAAGGAAGCCACCGGCATCGACCGCTACGAGGGCCACCGCGACCTGGTGGCCGTCGCCTACGACTGGCGCGCGACCTCGTGGGCCAACCTGAAGGTGGACGTCGAGCATTACCGCAAGAACGTCAGCGAGCAGGGCGCGATCACGCTGCCGGCCGCGGTCAACGGCGTGATCACGCTGCCGCGCGTGCCCGACAACACCACCAACATCGCGCCCGAATGGGCCCGCTACGACGCCGAGGCCACCAACGTCCTGGTGCGCGGCGACTTCGCGCTCAGTGACGACTGGGTGCTGAGCGTCGAGTCCGGTCGCGCCAACACCCAGCGCGATCGCAACTACACGACGCTGACCAACTACAACACGCAGACCGGCGCCGCACCGCCAACATCTCGGTGCTCAAGGGCCAGGAGTACACCAACACCAACCACCGCGTCGAGGCGATCGGCCGCTTCGCCACGGCCGGCATCGGCCACGAGCTGACGATCGGCGCCACCTACAACCGGCGCGCCTCGGCCGGCTGGTTCAACGGGACGGCGCGCGCGGCGCAGAACCTGTACGACCCGGTCGACATCGCGCCGGTCAGCCCGACGCTGACGCAGACCGGCTTCCCGTCCGAGGTCAACGACCGCGGCCTCTACGTCTTCGACCGGATGAGCTTCGGCGAGCAGTGGCAACTGCTGGCCGGGCTGCGCAAGACGGTGTACCGCAGCGAGGCGAGCAATCCCTCGTCGCCGGTGCCGACCTACCGCGCCGACAAGGTGACGCCCAACGTCTCGGTGATGTGGAAGCCGCTGAAGGACCTGAGCGTCTACGCCAGCGCGCTGCGCGGCCTGGAGGAGACCGGTACCGCGCCGCTGAACACCGACAACTTCGGCCAGGTGCTGCCGCCGGCGGTGAGCCGCCAGCACGAACTCGGCGTGAAGGCCCGCCTGGGCGCGGTGCTGCTGCAGACGGCGCTGTTCCAGACGGACCGCCCGCTGGCCACGACGATCAACCGCGTCTACCAAGTCGGCGGCGAGACCCGCTACCGCGGCCTGGAGTTCTCCGCCAGCGGCGAGATCGGCCGCGACTTCGCGCTGGTGGTCTCCGGCGTGGTGCTGGACGCGGAGATCACCAAGGTCGGCACTGGCAACCCGCTGGAGCTGGGCAAGACGCCGGAGAACACGCCGAAGAACACGCTGGGCGTGTTCGGCGAGTACCGGCTGCCGATGGTGCCGGGCCTGGCGCTGAACGCCGGGGTCTATCACGTCGGCAAGCGTGCGGTGAACAACAGCAACCAGGCCTGGGTCGACGGTTACCAGACGCTGTCGCTGGGCGCTCGCTACCAGACGCGGATCTTCGACAAGGCGGTCAACCTGCAGGCCAACCTCGACAACGCGACCAACAGGAATTACTGGAGCACCGCCGGCAACGGCCTGCTGGGCGTCGGCGCGCCGCGCACGCTGCGCCTCACCGCCAAGGTCGATTTCTGACCGCCGGCCCGGGAGCGAGCACGCCATGGCGCTGATGACCGCCCGCCGCGTCTGGATCTGGCTGCACCGCTGGACCGGGCTGACGCTCGGCCTGCTGCTCACCGCGGCGGCGCTGCTGGGCGCGCTGATGACGGTGCTGCGCCCGTTGGACGAGGCGATGCATCCCGAGCTCTTCCGCGCGCCGGTGGCCGCCGCGACAGCGTCCGGCGCCTCGCCCGTCGGGCCCGACGCGCAGGCATCGGCCACGCCGCTGGAAACCCTGCGCCGTCGCGTCGCCGATGAATTCGGCCCGAAGTCGACGATGACGATCCGGCCGCCGCGCGAGCCCGGCGAATCGCTGCGCGTGATGGTGCGCGGCCCGGCCTGGGAAGGCACGCTCTACCTGGACCCGGTCACCGTGGCCGAGCTCGGCCGGCGCGGCGAGGCCGAGGGACTCGCGAACCTGGTGTTCGAGCTGCACAGCGCGCTGCTGCTGGGGGACACCGGCAAGGCGGTGCTCGCGTTCACCGCGCTGGCCTACCTCGCGCTGCTGGTCACCGGGCTGGTCCTGTGGTGGCCCACGACGACCGCGCAGTGGCGCCACGCCTTCGGGCTCAAGCTCGACAAGGGCACCACCCGCGGCCTCTTCGACCTGCACCGCTTCGGCGGCGCGGTGCTGGGCCTGCTGCTCGCGGTGACCGTGGCCAGCGGTGCGTGGATGGCCTGGCGGCCGATCGGCGGCTGGCTCAATGCGCTGGTCGGCGAGGCGGCGCCCAAGCCGCCCCAGATCGGCAAGGACCACGGCGAGCGCCGCCCGCTCGACGCCATCGTGGCCGAGGCGCAGGCGGCGTGGCCGGACGGCCGGGTCGGCTTCGTGCAGCTCGGCGCCGCGGACACGCGCCCGGTCCGCATCCGCTTCAAGCTGCCCGGCGACCCGCATCCCAACGGGCTGTCCTCGGTCTGGACCCATCCGGTCGACGGCCATGTGCTGGCGCGCCAGCGCTGGGATGAGCTCGATCTCGCGGGCCGCTCCACCGCGTGGATCTATCCGCTGCACGCGGGCGAGTTATTCGGCGTGGCCCATCGGGCGATCACCGGCGTGCTCGGGCTCGTGCTTTTCGGCATGGGGGTCACCGGGACCTGGCTGTGGTGGCGCCGGCGGCGCTGAGCGCTTCCGACTGAACGGGACGACCGACGCCCCGACGGCAGCTTTTTCCGATGGTGCGGCGCCTGGGCAAGACCCGCCCCCGCGTCGCCCGACAGGCGTCCCCCCACGACGGCGACGGCGCGCCCGGGCGGCCGGTGGCGGTCGTCGGCATCCCGCTGCTGCTGCGCGAG
>NZ_VOSR01000184.1:0-4133 GCF_007997345.1 Mitsuaria sp. TWR114 | reverse complement strand
CGGTCATCAGCTTGAAGGCCTCGAAGGACTTGGCGATGCTGTCCTCCACCGCCTGGCGCTCCGCCAGCGGCGGCTTGCGCAGCACGTAGCCGGCGACCTCGCCCTTGTGGCCCGGATGGCCGATGCCCAGCCGCAGGCGCCAGAAGTTCGCGCTGCCCAGCTGGGCCTGCATGTCCTTCAGGCCGTTGTGGCCGGCGTTGCCGCCGCCCTGCTTGAGCTTGAGCTCGCCCGGCGCGATCTCGAGCTCGTCGTGGATCGCCAGGATCTCCTCCGGCGCGATCTTGAAGAAACGCGCCAGCGCCGCCACCGACTTGCCGGAGAGATTCATGTAGGTCATGGGCTGCAGCAGCCAGATCGGACCGGCGGCGCCCGGCGCATCGTTGACGCGCGCCACCAGGCCGAAGTACTTGGTGTCCAGCTGCGGCGTGACCTTGAGGCCGCGCGCCAGCGCGTCGATCCACCAGAACCCGGCGTTGTGCCGCGTGTCCTCATATTCCGGGCCGGGATTGCCCAAGCCGACAAAGAGACGAATCATGGGGAGGAATTATCAGCGTCGAGCCCAAATGCAGAAGGCCCCGCAAGCGGGGCCTTCTTCGGGGCGATGGACACGTGCCTCGTCAGCTGCATGCCCGTCGCAGAGGAAGAAATTACTTCTTCTTCTTTTTCTTGTCGTCCGCGGCCGGAGCGGCGGCCACCACGATCTCTTCCACGACCGGGGGCACCGGGGTGGCGACGACCGGGTTCGGCTTGCCGTGCGTCACGACCTTGATGTGATCGGCCAGCTTCAGGTCGTTCACATGGATCGAGTGACCCATCGTCAGGTTGCTCAGGTCCACTTCGATGAACTCGGGCAGCTGTTGCGCCAGGCAGGTGATTTCCAGCTGGGTCAGCACGTGGTTCACGGTGCCCTTGTCGGTCTTGACGGCCGGCGACTCGGCTTCACCGACGAAGTGCAGCGGCACCTTCTTGGTGATGCGGGTCGTGGCGTCGACGCGCTGGAAGTCCACGTGCAGCACTTGCTGCTTGTACGGGTGCATCTGGAAGTCACGCAGCAGCACTTGCGTGGTCTTGCCGTCCACTTCCATGTCGAGGATGGAGCTGTGGAAAGCTTCCTTCTTCATGGCGTGGTACAGCGCGTTGTGGTCCAGCTCGACCAGGGCCGGCTCGCCAGCACCGTAGACGATGCCGGGCACCTTGCCGGCGAAACGCAGGCGGCGGCTCGCTCCGGTCCCCTGCTGCTTACGCTCGAAAGCGACGAATTTCATATCTGACTCCAAATTGACGGAGCACCCCCATGGCGCTCCGGTTGAAGGCCCCGCGACCAGGCACCTTCACGAAACGGCCGCTGTCCTCGCGAACAGCGGCCGGAACTGGCAACGCGATCAGAAGTTGTTGTTCTGCTCGCTGAAGAGGGAGGTCACCGATTCACCGTCCGAAATGCGGCGGATGGTTTCGGCGAACAGGAAGGCAACGGACAGCTGGCGGATCTTGCCGCAGGCCTTGGCGGCTTCCGACAGCGGGATCGTGTTGCTGATGACGACTTCGTCCAGGTGGGAGCCGGCGATGCGCTCGATCGCCGGGCCCGACAGGATGGGATGGGTGCAGTAGGCGAAGACGCTCTTGGCGCCGCGGTCCTTCAGCACTTCCGCGGCCTTCACCAGCGTGCCGGCGGTGTCGATCATGTCGTCCATGATCACGCAGTTGCGGCCGTCGATCTCGCCGATGACATGCATCACTTCCGAGACGTTGGCCGCCGGACGGCGCTTGTCGATGATGGCCAGGTCGCAGCCCAGCTGCTTGGCCAGCGCGCGGGCGCGCACCACGCCGCCGACGTCGGGGCTGACCACCACCAGGTCGCTGTAGTTGCGGGCCTTCAGGTCCGACAGCAGCACCGGCGAGGCGTAGATGTTGTCGACCGGGATGTCGAAGAAGCCCTGGATCTGGTCCGCGTGCAGGTCCATGGTCAGGACGCGCTCGACGCCGACGGTCTCCAGCAGGTTGGCCACGACCTTGGCCGAGATGGGCACGCGCGTCGAACGCGGACGGCGGTCCTGGCGGGCATAACCGAAGTAGGGGATCACGGCGGTGATGCGGCGCGCGCTGGCGCGCTTCAACGCATCGACCATGATCAGCAGCTCCATCAGGTTCTCGTTCGTGGGCGCGCAGGTGGGCTGGATCACGAACACGTCGCGGGCACGGACGTTCTGCTGGATCTCGACCGTCACTTCACCGTCGGAAAAACGGCCGACCACGGCCTTGCCGAGCTCGAGGCCCAGATGCGAGGCGATTTCCTTGGAGAGGGACGGGTTAGCGTTACCCGTGAAGAGGACGGTATTGAGCAGCACGACGGGCCATCCTTAGATTTATGGCCCGGTGGCCAACCCAGCGGGTCCCGGATTGAAACTGAGAATTTGGCAGGGGAGGAAGGACTCGAACCCTCGCATGTCGGAATCAAAATCCGATGCCTTAACCAACTTGGCGACTCCCCTACACAGGACATTGTTCGAGGAACAACACCCTACAACCTTCAGTCTTCCGCCCAGCCCCGCAAAGGGTGGACCGACAGACTGCGACACATCCTTCCGACCCAACCGTCCGGGAGTTCCTGGAACTCACCTTCCGGTGTCGCCTTGAGATTGCTCTCCAGGCCGGTGACCGTGTCCTTTTCCTGCACCGCGTTTTGCGCCGCTGTTTGCGTTGCAATTCGCGAGGGCCGAACTATAGCAAAAACCGCACTGCCTGAACCCGTCATCCGAGAATTTTCGTAGCGGGTTTGCAACCATTCAAGCGCTGTCGATACTTCGTGACTGGCAGCTTCCGCGGGCGGTTGCAGATCATTTCTGCCCCAACCTTCGTACAACTGCTGCACGGGTATTTCTTGCGTTTGGTGATCGCGGCAGATATTGCCTTTGCGTTCACCCGAGCTATTGGCTTCGTTGCTTGGAAAATCCGCTACCGGGGTAACCAGACTATCTTCGCTGCGTCTGCCGTTCGCTGCAGGAAAGCCCGCTACTATAGCCACGCTTTCCGACCTTTGCAACAGCGGGCTCGAAAAAATTTCCTTGGTGCCGATGCTGACCGCGGGTTTGACCACCGCCAGGCGCAACTCCGGCACCGCCACCGGGGTGAGGACCTCGCCAATGCCTTCGACGAAGGCATTGCGCCCGCCGACGAAGAACGGCACGTCCGCGCCCAGCTGGAGCGCGATCGGCAACAGCTGCCGACGCGACCAGTTCAGCCCCCACAGCCGGTTCAGCGCCAGCAGCGTGCTCGCCGCGTCGGAGGACCCGCCGCCCATGCCCGCACCCGAGGGCAGGCGCTTCTCGATGTGGATGTCGGCGCCGAAGGCGCAGCCGCTGGCCTGCTGCAGCGCGCGCGCGGCGCGCAGGCAGAGGTCGTCCGCCGGCAGCGCGTCGCCGCGGTCGTGGCGGCGCAGCGCGCCGTCCTCGCGGCGCTCGAAATGCAGCGTGTCGGCCCAGTCGACCAGCACGAACAGCGACTGCAGCAGGTGATAGCCGTCCGCCCGCTTGCCCACCACGTGCAGGAACAGGTTGAGCTTGGCCGGCGCCGGCACGTCGTAGAGCGCCTTCAAGGGCGCGGCGGGGGAAATCGAGGTCATGGGCGTCGACATGGCGGCGCAGTATGCCGCCGAGTATTCAGGGGCCGCGCGTGCGATTAACGAGCCGCGCGCGATTCCCTCGTGAAAAGTGCTCAAAAAATACCCTGGCGCGACGCCGGGATATCAAGGGCTGACGGGCGCGTCGAGTTTCAGGCGCAGCGTCGCCAGCGGTTCGGATCCATTCGGGTTGAGGCGCTGGGCGGAGATCAGCTGGTCGCCAAAGCGGCGCAGGTCCACCTGCCAGCCCAGTTGCTGGAAGCCGGTGCCGTCCGCCGCCCGCGACGGCGCCTGCGGCCAGGGCCGCCCGCGCAGCCAGTCGAACAGGGCCTGCACGGGCAGCGCCTCGCCGAGCAGCTCCTGCGTCAGCGCGTCGATGTCGTCGTAGGCGCGGTCGCCGTCGGGCGTCTTGACCCAGGCGGAACCCGGCTGCCACGACACCCGCGCGACCAGGCTGCCCATCGGCGTGCTCATCTCGAGCTGACCGCGGCGCGGATCGCCGAGCAGCTCGAAGCTG
>NZ_VOSR01000183.1:0-10810 GCF_007997345.1 Mitsuaria sp. TWR114 | reverse complement strand
CGCGCGCGCGACCAGCGCCACCCATTGCGCGCGCGTGGGCTCGCGCTCGGCCGCCGGCAGCCGCTCCAGCCAGCCCCAGGCCAGCGCGTCGCGGTCGACCTCCAGCAGGCGCAGGTAGGTCTCGTTGGCGTAGACGGTGCGGCCGCCGAGGTCGCAACGGAACAGCCCCATCGGCGAGGCGTCGGCGGTGGCCTCGCTCTCCGCCTCGCGCAGCCGCGCGCGCTGCTGCAGCCGGGTGAACCAGGCCATCAGCCCGACCGCGATCGCGCTGATGACGACCGAGAAGACCAGCACCGCGCGGCGCTGCTGCAGGTAGCCGGCGAGGATGCGGTCGCGCTCGAAGGAGACGAACAGGCGCAGCGGATAGTCCTGCAGCACGCGGTAGGAAACGATGCGCTCGCGGCCGTCGGCGGGGCTGCGGGTCACGATGAACTGGCCGCTGGCCGGCGGGTTGGGCGGCACCACCTCGTCGCCGGGCACCTCGCGCAGGTTGCTGCCGATCAGTCCCGGCACCTCCGGCCAGCGCGCCATCGCGATGCCGTCGTCGCGTTCCAGCAGCACGGCCATGCCCGAGCGCATCGAGCGCGCGCGGTAGCTGCGCAGCAGCGTCTCCAGGTCGATGAAGCCGACGGTGGCAGTGAAGGGGCCGGTGGGCGCGCTCAGCCGGGTGGCCATCGGCATCACGACATGGGCGCCCGGCCGCAGCCGCAGTGGCGCGCCGACGATGACGCTGGGCCCGCCGGGCCGGCCCAGTTCCGACAGGAAACTCTTCGGGCCGAGGTCCACGTAAGGCTCGCCGGTCACCGAGGGGATGCGCCACAGGCGGCCCTCGGGGCTGGCCAGCATCACGTCGGTCAGGCCGCGCGAGTTGTCGCGCAGCGAGTCGGCCAGCAGCGACACCGTCGCGTCCAGGTCCTGCCGCTCGTTGCGGCGCGTCATCAGCAGCAGGTCCAGCGTGCGCAGGCTGCCCTCGGTCTCGCGCAGCAGCTGCTCGGTGTCCTGCGCCGCGTTGAGGGCGATCGCATGCAGGTCCTGCTGGAGGTCCTCGACCAGCGAGCGCGGATACAGCAGTGCGAACCACAGCACCAGCGCCCACATCACCACCAGCACCAGGCCCAGCGCGAGGAAGGGCCCGTAGACCAGCAGGCGCCGCATCCGCAGACGCTCGGCGACCGACTGGCTGAACAGGGAAGGGGCCATCGGCGGCATTTTGGACGCGCGGCGCCGGGGTTCAAACGCTCAAGAAGGGGGCACCGGCGGCCCTGTTCGGGGCCCGTCCGGCACATGGCTGCCGGGGTCGTCGCGAGCCAGTTCCGCGAGGCATTTCAGGCACAGGCATTGCCCGGGCCAGCGCGCCGCCAGGTCGCGCTTCAGTTCCTCCCCCAGGCGCGTGCCGAAGCAGGCGCACCAGCCGTCCTCGACGCCGCAATGGAAAGCGCCGCCGCAGCGCGGGCAGGCGGTGTTGTCGGGGAGCGGTGGGGGCGTGCTCATGGGGCGGGATTGTCGGCTGACTTGAATGCAACCAGGACGGTCACGCCAACCCGAGCGTTGGTCTATTCCGGCGAGATCGTTGGAGCGGCATGTCGGCGACATCGGGTGCGAAGCGCCAAACGCCGTGTTTCAGCGGCGAGCGAACCCAGTAGCTTCCCCAATGCATGTCGGGTTTCATCAGCAGAATCCGTTTACTGTAGTGGAAGCCGTTCTCCATGAGAACGAGCACGCACTTCACCGAAAGGACTCCCATGTCTGGATCTTCTAGCTCCCGCGGCAGTTGGACTGATGTCGTCGTTGACGAAATCTCCTGTGATCGACTCTTCATCGACACACAGCTGAGTTCGCCGCGCGCCGACGTGGTGGATAAGTTGAGCCCCGGTGATCGCCTAGATGTCGCACTCGACACCGGTCGTCGCGATGTCGTGGTGGTGCTGTACCGCGGCGAGCTCGCTGGGGGGCTCGCCTCTCCCAATCTCAGCCGCCTTCGCGACTGCCTCAACGGAGGCACGGTCTACGAGGCGGAGGTGATGGAGGTCAACGGCGGACAGATCCGAGTCAACGTTAAGGTCGTCGGCGCATGAGTGCGGCGGCTGCGGACGATCGCATTGATGTCGTCGGAGGGGTCTACCGCGAAGCATGCATGAGGCCAGGCTGGAAGGAGGTCTTCGGCTCGGCAGGGCGCGCCGCAGTAGCGATGGCCACGATGGGCGGGAAGTGCCGGCTGCACACGTACTTGGACGCCGTCACCAAGGACCTCATGAGCGCCCGCACAGCCTTGGCGGGCATTGAGCTACAAGGCACGGGCATCGCAGGCTCTGGCATCTTCGACTACACCCACTGCTTGTCCACGCCGCGCATCTTCGAGCCGGTTGGTCCCTTCGAGCCAATCACGGTTCGCGGCCAACAGGTCGTGCGGTTCGGCATGCTTGAGCAAGAAGCGATCGTGCACGCGGATCAAGCGGTTTACGACCCACAGAACGCCCACAAGCCCGTACGCTTTCAGGACAACGGTTCAACCGCAAAGCGGCTAGCGCTGGTGCTCAATCGGCACGAAGCTTCCCTGATGACGGGGATGCAAAGCGCCACTGCATCAGTCATGGCCGAAGCTCTCATTGCTGCCGACCAGGCCCAGGTCGTCGTCATCAAGCAAGGGCCTCTCGGCGCCCATGTGCGTGAGGGCGCCCACGCCGAAGATGTGCCCGCCTTCAAATCCGGCACCGTTTGGAAGCTCGGTTCAGGCGACAACTTCGTCGGTCACTTCGCTCATCACTGGATGAGTCAGGGCTGCTCTGCTGCCGAAAGCGCCATGTTCGCGTCCCAGGCGACGGCGTACTACTGCGGCACACGCGGCTTCGCCACAACCAGCAACTTGGCTTCTTTCAAGCTGCCGGCGATCCGCCCGTCCGCGCAGTTTGTGGCCGGGCGCAAGCCGCGTGTCTACCTCGCCGGCCCGTTCTTCAGCCTTGCGCAGGTCTGGCTTGTAGAGGAAGCCCGCCAGGCACTGCTCAGCATGGGCTTGGATGTCTTCTCGCCGTACCACGATGTGGGTCACGCTTCGGCCGCCGATGTCGCAGCCAAAGATCTGGCTGCGATCCGTGAGGCAGACATCCTCTTCGCCATCAGCGATGGACTGGACTCGGGCACGATGTACGAAATCGGGTACGCCAATTCGCTCGGAAAGCCCGTGGTGATGTACTGCGAGAACGAGTCCGAGCGGAATCTGAAGATGATGAACGGCGCAGGCTGCTTGGTCTGCGAGGACTTTGTCAGCGCGATCTACAAAACGGCCTGGACGGCCTGCGAGCTATGAAGACTGCACTTCTTCTGTCTGGCGGCATGGATTCGCTGAGCATCGCATGGTGGAAGCGGCCGGACGTCGCCATCACCATCGACTACGGACAACTGGCGTCATCCGCAGAGCGTGCGGCCTCGACCGCCGTGTGCCGCGAACTCAGTATCGAGCATCACATCGTCGCAATCGACTGCCGATCGCTTGGCTCGGGCGACATGGCGGGTTCCACCGCGAACGAGCATGCGCCGGCAAGCGATTGGTGGCCCTACCGCAACCAGATGCTCCTGACCTTCGCCGCGATGAAGGCGATCCAGCTCGGGATTGACCGACTCTTGATCGGCACGGTCCGATCGGATGGGAAACATGCCGACGGCACTCCTGGCTTCGTGCAGACGATCAGTTCGCTCGTCGCCATGCAAGAGGGTGGACTCGTGATTGAGGCCCCTGCCATCGAGATGAGCACAGAAGAACTGGTGCGTCACGCGCAGGTGCCCAGCTCCTTCTTGGCCTGGGCGCACAGCTGCCACAAAGCGAATGTCGCTTGCGGCGACTGCCGCGGCTGCAACAAGTACTTCGAGGTCCTGCATGAGCTCGGCGACCTGGCCTGACCTAGGTAGCCCCAGGCCCCGCAGCGAGACGCTTCCCTACGCGCCACTGAGTTGGCCTGACACGTCTCGCGTCAGCCTCGCGAGACCCGCGCCGATGGGTCATGTGTCGCGCGCATTCGAGGATCGACCGTTCTCGGAGGTGTTGGCGACACGCCGAACAGTGCGTGACCTCGACGCGCTCGGCTGGGAGGCGCTCGGCCCGTGGCTGCATGCCACGCATCGCGTGCAGCAGACACGAGAGGCAGAGCTCGGCTTCGCGCTGACGCGCAGGCCTTCGCCATCGGCCGGCGCCATCCACCCGATCCATCTGGCGATCGCTGAGCCGGGGGCCGACCGCTGGGCGCGCTATGACGCCTTCTCTCATGAGTTGGTCCACTTCGAGAGCAATGTCAGCCCAGCAGAAGTCCACGAAGCGATGCAGCCGCTGGTTGAGACACGCTCGGCGACGCTCGTCTTACTGGTGGCCGAGATTGGTAAGACCGCGGCGAAGTACGAAGATTACGCGAGCCTCATCTGGCGCGACGCTGGAGCCCTCCTTGCCACGATGGGACTGAGCGCGCATGGGCAAGGGCTGGGCTTCTGCCCGCTCGGGGCGACTGGATCGCCTTGGGCAGAACGACTACTTGAACAGCGAGGTCTGGCGGGTGTCGGTGCGGCGTTTGTCGGTCGCTTGCGCTGACTTTGCGCGACGACGCGGCGCGGCGGTCGTCATGACGCCGCCCAAGTTGCCTTCGAGCAAACGGCTCACGCTACGCGGCGACGTCATCATCTCGGTCCAGATGACCGAGTCAAGCTCAGATGCGCGAATGCGCACACAGCGGCTGAACTCTAGGAACTGCTGTTCGAGCTCAAGGTAGTTGCGCTCCACGGTGAGGCGCTGATCCATGAAGCCGCCAAGTGCCCCGGCACGCAGGATGTGGATGTCCAGAATCGCCACATCATCGGCATCGAGCCAGTTCCGTGCAATCCAAGATGCGGTCTTGTGCCCAATGCCTGGCAGGTTCAACAGCCAGTCGCGAAGCTCTCGTCCGGTCTGTTGAGGCGGCTTGCTGCTGGCGATGGCAGCGAGTGATCGGCTCAGGTAACGCGCTTTCTGTGCCGCGAAGCGGTAGCGGACGGGCCGCCCACCGATATCTATCGGGCGCTTGAGCAGCTCAAGCAAATCCTCCTCCGCTGGCGCGCCGCACAAGAGCCCCGCGTCGCGTACCGTCCTGAAGGCTGCCAGTCCCACGTTGGCCGGGATGCCATGACCGCCGAGCAGACAGGCCGCGACTTCCTCCGCAAGCGTGGTGCCGAGACGATGCTTGATCGTCGTACCGATCACCCGCCGCGCGAGCACCTGATAGACCCAGTACGCCGGCGAGGGGAACTCCTCCACGCCGCCCCAGGCTACACCTGGCATGACCTCCGCATCCTTGTCAGGCAGCTGCACCTGGACGTTGACGTGCTCCGAGAACACTGCTGCAGTCTGGCTCATACCGGTTGAACGTCCCGCTGGTATTTCGACGAAAGCAGCGCAAGCATCGAGTTGCGCTCGATGGGATCCATGCGATCGAATTTTGCGATCAGGCGGTCTTGCCGACGCTTGATCGTCTGTCGATCCCGGAAGGTCTCGCCGAAGTGCGATGCGTCGTGAAGCTCGCGCGGTGCTTCGAAGTTGCACCAGACGCATTCCTGCCGCACGTCGACGTGCGTCTTCGCGTCGAAGGTCTCCAGGCGCCAGCCGCGCAGGGCTTCGCGGTACATGGGGCTGTCGTAGCCAGAAACCATGACCATGCAGGGCAGCGAGACCAGAACCGCCAGGAGCTGGCGATGCTGTTCCACGTCGTACTCGTGCCTATAGATCTTGGCTCGTCGACGAACGCTGGCCAGATACGGCGGATCGCAGTAGACGAGCTCGGACCCCTGGAATGGGTACTGCATAAGGTAGCGAACCGCGTCGTCATGCACCAAGGTACAGAGGTCCGGGTCGCTCGTTTGCCAGGATTGGATGACCCGCAGATCGGCATCGATGCCGATGCTTTGGACGGCTGGCTTTTTGTGTCGCATCACCGCCCCTCCACCGAGGTGAGCCTCGATGTAGACGGTATGCGGCGGCATCAGGTTGATGAGCCGCTGGTAACACTTTCCTTTGCCGCCTGGGTATCGCATGGAGAAATCATCGTCAGAACTGACGATGACGTCAAGAGCCCCAACACGCGCGGAGCACGCCTCTTCGGCGGTTTACTGGCGGCAAGTGGCTCGCAGAACAGGAGATGTTGCTGTTTATCAACCCTGATGCACCCATGAACTTTGGCGCGGTGCTGGGCGGTCCCCGACCACCGGGGTGGCGCCGGCAGCGCGTTGTCGCTCACAATGTGCGGTTTTCCGTCGATTTCGTAATACGAATCGTCGTGTCCGGCCAATCGCAGCGATGCGACAGCCCCCGAATGTGCCGTTACTTACGCCGCGATATCGCGGGATATTCATGATGGAGTCTTGTCACCGCTACGCAGATGATGCGCTCGTCCGGCGGGATGAGCGTGCCTCTTGGATGGGTGCCTGGCAACGACTGGGTACGGTCAAGGCGATGCGCATCAGACCGGTGGGATCGTCCGACCCGGTTGAAGTATCGGAAGTGACTGCGGTGCAAGACTTGGGCCTTGAGGGCGACAAGCACGCACATGCGTTGTCGCCTCGTCAGCTGCTGATCGCCGGCGAGGACGTATATCAAGATCTGCAGCTTGCGCCGCATACGCTACGTGAGAACCTGCTTGTGAGCTTCGCGACAAAAGGACTCCAATCGTCCTGCCTGATCAAGATCGGGCAGGACGTTGTTCTTTGGCTCACATTCCAATGCGAGGCCTGCGGCCATCTCGAAGTTCGCCGCCCGGGCATCGTGCGCAGCCTCAAAGGGCGCCGCGGTGTGCTCGCTCGCGTGTTGCGCGGTGGTTGCATCGCTGCAGGTGATGAGGTGTCGCAAGGGCCGTCCTCCATCGCACCGATTTCGGAGCATTGGAAGGAACGTGTCATCGGGGTGCTCCACAGCGTCCCGGACGACAAGCGTGTGGAGTTTCGACAGCTGGCTCGCCTGGCGGGCGTGCCCAAGTCGTACTGCCGTGTTTTTCCGAAGGTGCTTTCCGAGCTTCCGCGTGCCGTGGCTTCACGCGCGCAGGCTGGGGAAGTCGCTGACGCCAGGCTGCGTTGGTCTGGGCACGAACTCTTCGACGTTCGTTCCCATGCGCCAGCGCTGGCGTCGTTTGATTGAAAAGGGAGAGGACCATGTCTCAACAAGAAACGACCGCATACACGCAGGCTCGTAACGAGGCACGCGAGCTGATGCAAGGCGTTGAGCCGGTGAAGACTTTCGCCATAGGCAAGATGCGCGTCACGCTGTCAAAGGCCCGCTCCGTTGAGGTTGATCCGGAGCTGCCGGAACCCTTTCCCAAGATGGCTTTAAAACCCGGTGAGGACTTCGATTCCTGGCTGAAGTAAAAGCAGGTTGGGAGGGAGATTGGATAAAAAGATAACGCCGGCCAAGACCCACGAGAAGCTCACGCATAAGGGCACGACCAAGAGGTTCTCCACCTTCGACGATCTCGCGCAATGGGCGGTCGACTCCGGCCACGCTTCAAGCGTGCAGGCCGTGCGCCAGACTCCGGACGATCTTTGGCGCTCGCTCTTGTTCACGTGGTACGCGCAGGGTCAGATTGGCTGCATGTTTGCCGTCATCCTTGCGCGAGCACAGGATGAGGACAAGTGGGTCACGATGATTCTCGACGGCGAGCTAGATGCCGACGGCATCACGGGGCTCGTCGATCAGTTCGCGTCCTCTGGTGTCGATGCGATCCAGTTCTTGTTCCCTGGCGCAGGTGATGCACAGCAAGCCGCATCCATTCTGCGCGTCCTGGGAAACCACGAGCGTTGGCGCTGCTTCGACGTAGGAGTGTTGCCGCAAGAGCTTGACTGCGACACGCGCCAGGTGGGACTCCGCTGGCTGTCTCCGCAAGGAACCGAGCCTGTCTACGAATCGTGGGCGCTTGGACTTGGCGACTTCGAGCCGATGGCACTGACACGCCGCTTCAAGGGTTCGCCGTTCATCGCCTTGGTGCTGCGCCCCACGCCTCCAATCGAATCGCGCGCACCCGCGGGCAAGGGTGACACGGGGCTTCCGGCCGCGCACGTCGCACATATGGACGATGGGCTCAAAGAGGACCAGTCCAAACGCGACAAGTTCACCGAGAGCTCCAAGGACAACAAGCGCGGCATGGTTCATCCTGACCCGATGTCCCGAGCACGCGCGAAGGTGACCTTCTCGTTCACCGCAGCCGAGTTCGATGCGCTCCTCGGCGATGTTCCGATGCACAAGTCGGCCAACGATACAGGCAGCGGTAAGTGATCGGCGGCATCCTCTTCAATTTGCCAGCGACAGCCGCTGTTGCCCTGTAGGCGTTGGCATCAGCTTGAGAGGCGACACCGGCCTCAGCCGAACAGCGCCCGATGCCGGTCCCGCAGCAGGTTCTTCTGCACCTTGCCCATCGCGTTGCGGGGCAGCTCGGTCTCGACGAACACCCGCTTGGGGACCTTGAACCCGGCGATGCGGTCCTTCAGCGACGCGATCAGCGTCGCGCCGTCCAGCTTGGCGCCGGCGCGCGGCACGACCACCGCGATCACGCCCTCGCCGAAGTCCGGGTGCGGCACGCCCACCACCGCGGACTCGGCCACGCCCGGCAATTCGTTGAGCCAGCCCTCGATCTCGGCCGGGTAGACGTTGTAGCCGCCGCTGATGATCAGGTCCTTGCTGCGGCCGACGATCGTCACGTAGCCCTGCTCGTCGCGGCGGCCGACGTCGCCGGTCTTGAACCAGCCGTCGGCGGTGAACTCCTCCTTCGTCTTCTCGGGCATGCGCCAGTAGCCGGCGAAGACATTCGGCCCGCGGACCTGGATGTGGCCGATCTCGCCTTCGCCAGTGCTGGGGCAGGGCGCGCCGGCGTCATCGACGACGCGCAGGCCCACGCCCGGCAAGGGGAAGCCCACCGTGCCGCCGCGGCGCGGACCGTCCTCGGCCCGGTAGGGGTTGGAGGTCAGCATGACGGTCTCGCTCATGCCGTAGCGCTCCAGGATGGTGTGGCCGGTGCGGCGCTGCCATTCCTGGAAGGTCTCGATCAGCAGCGGCGCCGAGCCGCTGATGAAGAGCCGCATCCGCGCGCAGGCGTCCGCGGTCAGCGTGGCCTGCTCGAGCAGGCGCACGTACAGCGTGGGCACGCCCATGAACAGCGTCGCGTCGGGCAGACGCGCGATGACGGCGCGCGGCTCGAAGCGGTTGAACCAGAGCATGCGCGCGCCGGCCAGCAGCGCGCCGTGCGACGCGACGAACAGGCCGTGCACATGGAAGATCGGCAGCGCATGGATCAGCACGTCGTCCGCCTGCCAGCCCCAGGCATGGCGCAGCACCTCGGCGTTGGACAGCAGGTTGCCGTGGCTGAGCATCGCGCCCTTGCTGCGCCCGGTCGTGCCGCTGGTGTAGAGGATGGCGGCCAGGTCGTCCGGCTGCTTCGCCGCCACCTGGTGGGTGTCGGGCATCTGCACCGCGCGGTCCAGCAGCGTGCCGCTGCGGTCCTCGTTGAGGGTGAACACCCAGGGCACCTTGGCCTGGAAGGCCAGCTTGCTGATCCAGCCGAAGTGCTTGCCCGCGCAGACCACCACGGCCGGTTCCGCGTTGCCGATGAAGTACTCGAGCTCGGCCGCCTGGTAGCCGGTGTTCAGCGGCAGGTAGACATAACCGGCGCGCAGCACCGCGAGGTAGAGCAGCAGCGCCTCGACGCTCTTCTCGGTCTGCACCGCGACGCGGCTGCCGGCGGGCAGGTCCAGCGAGTCCAGCAGGTTGGCGATCATCGCCGTGGCGCGGTCGATGTCGCGCCAGCTGTAGCGCTGGCCGGCATCGGGGCCGTCGGCCAGTTCGATGGCGCAGGCGTCCAGGTCGTCGGAGAAGTTCGCGCGCAGTGCCGCGAAGAGATTGGCGTTGGGTGTCATGTCCGTCGGCGGGAGTCAGGCAGGGAGCATCAATCCAGTTTCGCACCGGAGCGCTTGACCACGTCGGCCCAGCGCACCACCTCGCCATGCACGTACTTGCCGAAGGCATCGCCGTAGAGGTTGGGCATCTCGGTGCCCAGGCCGGTCCAGATCGTCTTGAGCTCCTCGGTGGCGAAGGCCTTGCGCAGCTCGGCCTGCATCGCGGCGACCGCCTCCTTGGGCGTGCCCTTGGGCGCCCACAGGCCGTACCAGGTCGAGACCTGGTATTGCGGGATGCCGGCCTCGACGGCGCTGGGGATGTCGGGGAAACCGGGCGCGCGCTTGGCCGAGGCCACCGCCAGCGCCTTGATGCGGCCGCCGCGGATGTGGGCCGCCGACGAGCCCAGGCCGTCGAACATCAGGTCCACCTGGCCCGCCATCAGGTCCTGCAGCGCCGGACCGGCACCGCGGTAGGGAATGTGGGTGATGAAGGTCTGCGTCTGCAGCTTGAAGAGCTCGCCCGCCAGGTGGTGCGAGGTGCCGTTGCCGGCCGAGCCGTAGTTCAGCTTGCCGGGGTTCTTCTTCAGCAGGTCCAGCAGGCCCTTCACGTCGGTCGCCTGGACCTTGCCCGGGTTGATCACGATCACCTGCGGCACGCTGGAAACCAGGCCGACGGGGACGAAGTCCTCCTCCAGCTTGTACTCGAGCTTCGGATACATGGCCGGCGCGATCGCGTGGTGGACCGCGCCCATGAAGAAGGTGTAGCCGTCGGGCGCGGCCTTCGAGGCGAGCGTCGCGCCGACGGTGCCGCCGGCGCCGCCCTTGTTGTCGATGATGAACTGCTTGCCGGTCTGCTTGGTCAGCACCGCGGTCAGCGGCCGCGCGAAGGCGTCGGTGCCGCCGCCGGCCGGGAAGGGCACGACGA
>NZ_VOSR01000182.1:0-4115 GCF_007997345.1 Mitsuaria sp. TWR114 | reverse complement strand
CGGGCAGCCGGCGCGCCGGGACCAAGCCCTTCCAGATCGAGGGCTTGAACGCGGACAGCGGCGAGTGGGAGCTGCCGCACCCGGGCCAGCGCTACGGCGAGTTCCAGGCGGGGCTGCAGATGGCCAACCGCAGCGGCGCGCTCAACGAGATCGAGTACTCGGAGTTCGTGCAGAAGATCCAGGGTTTCGCGGACGGCATCGGCGCGATGCCGGAGTTCCCCGACATGCTGGACGTGGTGGCGCGGGCGCGCGAGCTCGACCAGTTCGCGGCCAGCCACGACGCGCAGCTGGCGATCGTGCTGCGCGCCCGGGGCGCGGCCTGGACGCTGGGCTTCGTGCAGCAGGGCGCGCTGCGCCACGGCTTCGTGCCGGGCGCGATGCCGGGCCGGCTGGTGCTGCCCTCGGCCGAGGAGGGCGCGCCGCCGCTGCTGACGCTCAACTTCGATGCGCAGGCGGCGCTGGCGGACGACCCGCAGGCCTCGTCGCTGCGCGAGCTGACGCTGTCGCTGGACGTGCTGCAAACGCCGGAGGCGCTGGAGCCCTTCGCCACCTGGCAGGAATCGGCGCGCAACCTGGCGCGCGACTTCGAGGCCGACATCTGCGACGACCGCAACCAGGTCCTGAACCTGCACGCGTTCCAGTCCATCGGGCAGGAACTGGCGGAGCTCTACAAGTCGCTGGCCGCGCGCGACCTCGCGGCAGGCAGTCCGGTGGCGCGGCGGCTGTTCAGCTGAATCCGGCCAGCTGATTCCGGCGGTTCTCGCCGACGACGAAGACGGGCGCCCTCGGGCGCCGTTTGCATGGGAGCGCCGCATGGCGGCGTCGCGCACAAGTTCGAGTGGGCGTGACTGCGCGTTCTTCTAGGCATGGACTCGGTTGGCAGGGATTTCGGTCATCGTGTGACGGACGCGCGATCGGCACAGTGGTGGACCTCTGTGTTGATGGACGCGCTCGGTAACGAGGCGCTGTGAAGCAATGGAAGTTCAAGGACTCGCGGCCGCAAAACCACGCCCGTGGCTGGTCGCCAGCGGCTGCAACGCGCTCACGTTGCCCAATGACCCCGCCCCTGAGGTCGACCAGCGCGTTTTCTTCATTGCCGCGACATATGGGACCCGGGCGCAACTGGCAGCCTTGCTCAAGGTGCAACCTGAAGCCGTTGCGGCGCTGGAAGAGGCTCGACAGTTGTTCAGCATCCTGGATGCGTCGCGACCCCAACCCTTGTATGGCCTCTTCCAAGGGTTGGAGGGCGTGGCGGGGATGCCGCTGAGCCAAGTACTGGGAGCCTTCTACCGGGCCATCGACGCGGGGACCGCCTTCATGGGCAATCGTGATATCGCATCGTTCTTTCGAACGCCCACCCGCATGCTCGCCTGGACAACGCCGCTGGAGGTACTGCTTGGACATCGTCTCTATGACGTCATGCCCGACCCCGAGGCGTCATGGCTCATGCTCCAGCCGGACCAGTTCCGGCTGGGCGCCGTCCTGGGCGCGGTGAAGGACGAGCTGCAGCATCGGAGGACTTGATGCAACTTGCGAACCCCTCATTCCGCGTCCCTCCGTTCAACGGTCGGGACCTCGACCTGGAGTTGGTGGATCCCGGCAGTGTCGGCGCTACGGGCATCTCGTGCACGGACTGAGCTACGAGTCCTTCCATCGGTACCAGGCGGGGCGGGTGTATGCGATCCGGCATTCGCGCAAGGACGATATGGGTTTGGCTGCGAGCGTTGACCGCCCCTACTTGGCGGACGATGCCGAGTTCCGCTCGTTCCTTCGTGCACACCCCTTCATTCGTCAAATGAGCGCCGATGGAACACTTGCTCCGCGACAAGGGTCCGTTGAAGTGGCTCAGCCTTAAGTCTTCGCCATGGTGGCGGACTCCGCTGCCACGGCCAGCAGGCGCCGCACCTCTTCATCCGTCGTCTGCTCGAAAGTCTCGTACCACTGCCCGACCGAGCGGAAGCGCTCCGGCGTCTGGCCGCAGACGACCTCGTCCGCGTCCTGCGAGATCAGGTGGCAGGTTTTAGCCGCCGAGACCGGCACCGCCACCACGATGCGTGCCGGTTGCATGTCGCGCAGCGCCTGCACCCCTGCGCGCATCGTGGCCCCGGTGGCCATGCCGTCGTCGACCAGGATCACCTGCCGACCCTCGATCGCCGGCATCGGCCGGTCGCCGCGGTAGAGCCTCTCGCGCCGGTGCAGCTCACGCATCTCCGCCCGCGTGACGATGTCGATGGCCGAGTAGCTGATCGCCAGCTGCTGGATCACCTGCGTGTTGAGCACCCGCACGTCCCCCGACGCGATCGCGCCCATCGCGTACTCGGGCTGGCCGGGCAGGCCGAGCTTGCGCACCACCAGGATGTCGAGCGGCGCGTCCAGCGCCCGCGCGATCTCCGCCGCCACCGGCACGCCACCGCGCGGCAGCGCCAGCACCGTCACGTCGTCCCGGTGCGCATAGGCGGCCAGCCGCAGCGCCAGTTCGCGTCCCGCGTCGCGCCGGTCAGCGAAGCGACGCCCCGCGGCCGTCGACGGCGCGGCATGCGTCGCCGCATCGGGCATCTCGGGGGGACGGGCGGACAGGCAGCATGGCGTGGGTCTCCGGGGTCATGGTGGTCTCGCAGGGACGCTGTTTCCATCCCCAGTTCAGAGCAAGCCGGGTGCCCGCCGCGGCCCGCCGGCTCGGGCGCGTCATTTGCCGCTCCGGCATTCCCAGGACGCTGCCCCGCCGAGGTCCCCATGCCGTCTCGAAGCTCTTCCTCCACGACCCGCACCACTCGCAAGGCGCCGCCGCGTGCGTCCGGTCGCTCCGGCGCGGGCGCGCGCCGCACGCGTGCCTCCAATGCCGACCATGCCGCGCACGGCAAGTCCTCGGGACGCGGCGCGGCGCGCGGCGACAGCGACGACGCGCCGGCCGCCCGGCGAGCGATCTGGAAGGGCGCCATCAGCTTCGGCCTGCTGCACGTGCCGGTGTCGCTGTATCCCGCCTCGCGCGACCAGCGCGTCGACTTCGACTGGCTGGACAAGCGCAGCATGGATCCCGTCGGCTACAAGCGCATCAACAAGCGCACCGGCAAGGACATCGACAAGACGCAGATCGTCAAGGGCGTGAAGCAGGACAACGGCGATTACGTCCTGGTCTCCGACGACGAGATCCGCAAGGCCTATCCCACCACCACGCAGACCATCGAGATCGAGACCTTCGTGCCGGCCACGCAGGTGTCCTTCGTCTACCTGGAGAAGCCGTACTACCTCGAGCCCATCGGCAAGTCCGGCAAGGTCTACGCGCTGCTGCGCGAGGCGATGTCGGACGCCGGCCTGATCGCGATCGCGCGGCTGGTGATCCACAGCAAGGAGCACCTGGCCGCGCTGCTGCCCGCCGGACCGGCGCTGATGATCGGCATGCTGCGCTGGGCCAACGAGATCCGCCCCTGCGACGACCTGAACCTGCCCGCCGAAGGCAAGTCCGCGCACGGCTTCAAGCCCAGCGAGCTGCAGATGGCCCGGCAGCTGATCGACGAGATGAGCAGCGACTGGCACCCCGAGGACTACCACGACGAGTTCACCGCCGCGATCCGCGAGCTGATCGCGCGCAAGGTCGAGGAGGGCGAGACTGAGACCGTCACGCCGCTCGAGGCCGCGCCCGAGGCCGGCGAGGAGGGGGGCAAGGTCGTCGACCTGACCGAGCTGCTCAAGCGCAGCCTGGGTGGCAAATCCAGGAAGAAGTCGGCCTGAGGCCGGCACCGATCCGCCATGCCGAGCGCCACCCGCCAGGACCCGCTGTCCCGCTACCGCCAGAAGCGGGACTTCCGCATCACGCCCGAGCCGGACGACACCGGCAGCGCCGAGTCGCCCAGGCGCACGACGACCTGGTCCAGCCCCACGCCCATCATCTCGGCCGCGGTCTGCGCCAGGATGGTGTAGCTGCCGGTGCCGATGTCGGTCATGTCGGTCTCGACGGTGACGATGCCGCGGCGGTCCAGCCGCACCCGCGCGGCCGACTTCATCACCAGGTTGTTGCGGAAGGCCGCCGCCACGCCCATCCCGACCAGCCAGCGGCCGCCGGGACCTTCGCGCCGCTGGCCCGGCGGCGTGCGCCGGTTCCAGCCGAAGCGCTCGGC
>NZ_VOSR01000181.1:0-3322 GCF_007997345.1 Mitsuaria sp. TWR114 | reverse complement strand
CTGCGGGTCGTAGGCCGCGGCGAAGGCCAGGCCCTCCTCGCGGTCGACAAGGCGCGAGCCGAACTCACGGACCTGGCCGACGCTGAAGTCCTCGAAGGCATGGGTCGGGGAGGAGGCCGGAGCGCAGTCGGGGCGGGGGTGGGCATAGGGGTGCTCATCGGTCAGGTCCTCGGACAAGTCGCGACCGGGCGACTGTAGGCGCGCTGCCGCCGGGCGATTGGCGCGACGGCGACATCCCCGCGCGCCGCCCTCGGCATTGCGCTGGTCCGGCTGGGCGCGTATGGTCCCCGGGTTCCGCTTCCCCAATCCGTTCCCCAATCGCCCGCTCGCTGCCGAGCGGTCCACGTCGAAGGAGACCCCATGAAGCTCTACTACAGCCCCGGCGCCTGCTCGCTGTCGCCGCACATCGTCCTGCGCGAGGCCGGCCTGGCCTTCGAGCCGGTGCTGGCCAGCACCAAGACCCACAAGCTGCAGGACGGGACCGATTACTACGGCATCAATCCCAAGGGGTATGTGCCGCTGCTGGAGCTGGACGACGGCCAGCGGCTGACCGAAGGGCCGGCGATCGTCCAGTACATCGCCGACCAGGCGCCCGACAAGCAGCTCGCGCCGGCCAACGGCACGATGGCGCGCTACCGGCTGCAGGAGTGGCTCAACTTCATCACGTCCGAGCTGCACAAGACCTTCAGCCCGCTGTTCAACCCGGCGGTCTCGGAGGACGCCAAGGGCGTGTTCCGCAGCAAGCTGCATGAGCGCTTCAAGTGGCTCGACGGCCAGCTCGAAGGCAAGCAGTTCCTGATGGGCGAGCAGTTCTCGGTCGCGGATGCCTACCTGTTTACCGTCTCGAACTGGGCTCAGCATGTGGGCGTGGATCTCGCCGGCTACCCCAATCTGGTGGCCTACCGCGGACGCGTCGCGGCCCGGCCGGCCGTGCAGGAAGCGATGAAGGCAGAAGGCCTGCTGAAGTAGTCGGCGCCCTCGGCAGGGGTGAGGGCCAGCGGCCTCAGCCCTTCTTCAGCAGCGACTCGCAGGCGCCCTTGTCATCGGCATCCTGCTTCGCGCACACGCCATCGAGCTGCGTCCGCAGCCGCGCGAGGGTGGCCTCATGCTGCCCCTTCGCGTTCCACGCCACCAGCTGGCTGCCGACCTTCTGCAGCGCTCGCGCGCTGCGCTCGTAGAACGCGCCTTTGTCCTTCCCCGCCTCGGCCAGCAGCTGCGAGGCGGCCTTCTCGATGCGTGCCGCGTCCTGCGGCGCCAGCTCGACCAGCGCGCTCAGGTAATTCGACCCCCACTGCAACCGCGTCGCCGGCCCTTCGCTCTTGTTGAAGGCCTCCTCGTACCAGCGCAGCGCCTCTTCCTTGCGACCTTGCTTGCGAGCGTTGCCGCCCAGCGAGCTCATCAGGTAATACGGGCTGTGGCTCTTGGCCAGGCTGGCCTTGAGCAGCGCGTCGCTGTCGCTCCACAGGCCGGCGCGTCCGAGCAGGAAGGCCGCTGACGTGATCACCGCCTGACGCTCATAGCCGTCGGTGACCTCCTTGTCGACCTTGGCGGCATGCGCCTTCACCTCCGCCAGCAGCGGTGCGGGCAGCTTGGGCGTCAGCTCGGTCTTGGACTGGTCCAGCCGCGCCAGCTCGACCCGCGCGATCAGCGATTGCAGGCGGTCGGCCCGTGACAGGGAGGCGTCGGCCTCGAAGCGCTTGAGCGCCGCGTCGAACTTCGCGACCAGCGCCTGTCGCTCCGGACCCGCGGCGGGCGCCAGCGCACGGACGATGTCGTCGCCGTTGTTGCTCAGCACATCCATCTGCGCGCGGGCAGCGGCCGGATCCGCCAGCACCTGCTCCACGCGGGACCGCAGCGCGGCATCCGCCTTGAGCGCGCCGCCGCCCTCGGTGGCGGCCAGCGCCTTGAGCCACAGCCGGGTGGTGGTTTCCTCATCGACGCCCTGGCTCGCCGCGGCGAGCCGCGCCAGCAGCGCGGGCCGCTGCGCGGCGGGCACCAGCTGCTGCTCGTCGGTCTCCCAGGAATAGAAACCCAGCAGCTTCCACTCGTTGGCGGACAGCTTCCGGCCCGCCTGGGCATCGGCCAGCACCGTCTTGACGGGCCGGCCGCCGGCCAGGCCCAGCTGCAGCACGCGCAGCACCTGCGGTGCGTCGACCTCGCCCGGCAGGCGCGTGAGCTCCTGGCCGTCGTTGCCGAACAGGATCATGGTCGGATAACCGCGCACCTTGAAGCGCGCGCCCAGGCGCTGGGCGCCGGGGTTGTCGCCGTCGATGTGGACCGCGACGAAGGCGCGCGACTGCTCGATGAAGTCGGCGCGGTTGAACAGCGTGGCCTTGAGCTGGTTGCAGGGCGGGCACCACTTGGCGCCCCAGTACAGCAGCACCGGCTTCTTCTCGCCGCGGGCCTGGGCGAAGGCGCGCTCGATGTCGGCGTCGCCGGAGGCCTCCTGCCACGAGACCGAGGACGCCGCGCTCGCGGCGGTCGCCGCGGGCATCAGCGCCGGGATCGCGCCGATCGTGGACAGCGCGGCGGCAAGGACGGTCAGTCGGGCGGCCGAGCGCAGGCGCCGGGCGGTCGAGGTGCGGAAAGTCATGGCGGAACGCGCGGCCTCGTGAGCCGTCGGTGTCGAGGGAAGGCGGCATTGTGGCGCCGCGCCGGCCCGCCCGATATGCGGGACGCTTCTAACCTTGCTTGCCCCGCAGGATCGCGCCGCGCCGCAGGCTCTCGGCGGGCCAGCGCTCGCGGGCGTCGTAGTACTCGGGCACGGCGACGGCGCCCGGCGGCAGCTGCACCCAGGGCTGTTTGGAGGCGGTGAAGATGTGGATGTCCGGCGGCAGCCGGTCCGGCTCGTCCAGCGTGCCCACGCGCACGAAGCGCATCGCGTCGCCGGCGCCCGCGTAGTTGCTCCACACCGCGATCCAGCAGTTCGGGCAGCGCCAGATCTTCTGGCCCTTGCCGCTCGCCGACGGGTTCATCACCGGCACCGGTTCGCCCGCGAGCAGCTCCACGCGGTCCGCCTCGATCAGCGCGTTGAGCGCGAAGGCCGCGCCGCTGGCGCGCTGGCACCAGCGGCAATGGCAGCAGTGGACGAACAGCGGCCGGCTGGTCATGCGGTAGCGGACCTGGCGGCAGTCGCAGCCGCCTTCGAAGCTCTCCGGGGTGTCGCTCATGGCGTGTCTCCTCCTGATGCGGAGGGCGCAGGATAGCCGGCCGAAAACGGCGAGTGCCAGCTCCGCCCCGCGCCGCCGCGCGAAACGGGGACGGCGCGGCTCGCGGCCGTCGCCGGCGGCGCAGGGCTCAGCCGTCCGCGAGCGCGCGCCGC
>NZ_VOSR01000180.1:0-9646 GCF_007997345.1 Mitsuaria sp. TWR114 | reverse complement strand
GCCGCGCCGGGCGCGGGCGTCGCGGCGATGGCGGCCGAGGCGGCGATGGCTCCGAGCGAGGTGATGGCGGCGGTCAACGGAGTGGGCAGGTGGGACAGGACTCGAGCGGGCATGCGGGTCTCCAGTGGACGCCGGAGCTTAGCCGATCACCGCGAAAATCAACACCAGTCAAATACCAATTTCGCCGAGAAGCGCGATTCGAAAATACCGTTATGGAGCCACTTTCGTTACGGCGCGGCATCCACCCGCAGTTGCAGTTCCCGCAGTTTCTGCACCTCGGCATCGCGCGTGCTGTAGACGTTGCGACTGGCGCTCGCCGTCACGCTGCCGGTGCGAGCGATGGTGACCCAGATCCCCAACGGCGCCTGGACGGTGCTGAGCACGTCGGTGCTGGGCCGCTGCTGGGCGTCGGGCAGCGAGGTCCCGTAGGCACCGCCGGATGGCATCTGCGCCTGGTCCGACGCCCGGACTTCGACGTTCACCGGATTGCGGCCGCCCGGCCAGCTGGGCCGCACGACGATGCCGCGCACCCGCTCGGCCAGCCCCTGGCGCGGCACGACCACCACGCGATCGCGCTCGCCCTGCTGGCGGTCCAGCGCGACGTCGACCCACTGGATCGGCGTCGACTCGGTCATCGTGAACGAGGCCTGCGCGCCGTTGAGCACCAGCAGGCGCGGGAAGAGCTGCTGGCGCTGCTCGCGGTTCTCGGTGGAGAGCGTCACGCCGCCGCGCGCCGAGACGCTGCCGCCGGTGCTCACGACGGTGCTGCCGTCGCGCACGCCGGCGACGGTGGCGCCGCTGAGCTCCGATTCGACCCAGCGCAGCTCGACCTGCAGGTTCTGCTTCGGGCCCTGCGCGCGGGCGGGCCCCATCAAGGCGGCGCTGGCGCCGAGCAGCACGGCGAGGAGCGCGACGCGAGACGCGGCGGAAAGGACGAAGCGGCGTGTCGGGTTCATCGCGGCAGCATACGCCGTCGGCCGTCGCGGCCGGGGCCGTCGTGCGGCGTGGCCCGGTCGCCGCGGGGCTCAGCGGTTGAGCGCGCGGCAGCGCTCGATGTCGCAGGCGGTGGGCAGCGCCGAGCGGTACTCGACGACGCTGCCCCAGCTCTTCGGGTCGCGCAGCGCGCAGCGTTCACCCTTGCCGTTGTCGTAGTAGGACATCGTGTCCACGCAGCGTTTCGAATGCGCCATCAGGCCGAGGAAGTGCCCCATCTCGTGCGACAGCACCATCTGCAGCGTCTGCGCGGCCGGGTGTCTGGGGTTGCGCTCCCGCAGCAGCGCGAACAGGGCCGGCCCGATCGACAGGCTGCGCGCGCCCACGTTGGCCAGCGCGAACTGGCCGCGGCTGCCAACGTCGCTCCACAGGATCTGGATGGCGTCCTCGGGCGGCGCCTGGCCGCGCGGCACCGCGATGACGGCGAGCTTGAGCCCGCAAGTGGACCAGGCCTGGGCCGAGCGCGTCACGAGCGCCATCACCTGCGCCTCGCTGAACCATGGCGGCGCGTTGTCGTGCCGATAGGCGAAGCGCAGCGCGCGCGAGGCGATCGGGCGGTCGCGCCCATCGCCCCAGGTCTGAAGCTCGCCGGGGCGGCATTCCGCGATTTCCTGGTCGCGCACCGAGGGTGCGGCCGGTGTCCTGCCGGTTTCCGGCGGCGCGAACTGGGCGAGCGCCGCGGACGAGGCCAGCATCAGCGCGGCGGCGACACGCGCAGCCGCCGCGGCCGAGGCGGTCATGCGGCGCGCAGCGCGCCGCGCATCCGCGGCCACAGCAGGTTCACCGCCAGGCCGCTCATCACCAGCGCCGCGGCCATCAACTTCCAGGGCGGCAGGCCTTCGCCCAGCAGCAGCGCGGAGCAGCTCATGCCGAAGACCGGGACCAGCAGCGCCATCGGGACGATGGTCGCGGCGGGATGGCGCGAGAGCAGCCAGCTCCAGGCGCCGTAGCCGAACAGCGTGTTCCCGACCGCCTGCCAAAGCACGGCAGCCCAGGCGCCGAGGCCGGCGTGCTGGAGCGCCTCGCCCATGCGGGCCGGGCCTTCGACGACGAAGGAGAGCGCGAACAGCGGCGGCGCGGCGAAGGCGCTGCTCCAGACCACGTAGGCGAGCATGTTCACGGAGCCGGCGCGCTTGCCGACGATGTTGCCGCTGGACCAGCTGAAGGCCGCCAGCAGCACCATTGCCAGGCCGAGCACGGTGGTGGTGCCGTCGGTGTGCGAGGCGATGACGCCGATGCCGGCCGCGGCCATGGCCAGCGCGAGCCACTGGAAGCCCTGGACGCGTTCGCCGCTCAGGCGCATGGCCAGCAGCAGGGTGAAGAAGACCTGGGTCTGGATGACCAGGGAGGCGAGCCCGGGCGAGATCTGCGAGCGCATCGCCAGGTAGAGCAGGCCGAACTGCCCGACGCCGACGAAGGCGCCATACGCGGCGAGGTTGCGCCAGCCGACCTTGGGCCGCGGCAGGAAGAGGATGGCCGGCAAGGTCGCCAGCGTGAACCGCAGCGCGGCGAACAGCAGCGGCGGGAACGCGTTCAGGCCCCAGCGGATCACGACGAAGTTGCTTCCCCAGATGGCGACCACGGTCAGCGCGAGCAGGAAATGGCGGAGCGGGAGCGTCATGGCGGCCAGGGCGAGCGGGGGGACCGCCGACTATGCCAGCGGGCCCGCGCGGCGGCCCGGTACAGGGACTTGCGATGCCGACCGGTACAGCGGACGTTGCCGGCGCCTGACGAGTTTCAGCCACTTAATATTGACCAGCGCCGGGCTCGAATGCCCGACCGACTTGTTTTCACCGGGCCGCAGCGAGCATGCGGAGGAATTCCCACTGATTTCAGTTAACAGATATCCATGATGGAATTTCCCCTAGTTCCAGCGATATCCATCGGCATTTAGCGTTGCTCCGCGACTCGAGAAATACGAAGGGGTCGCTCCTGGCGCCGCCATCCCGGCGGCCTTCAATATCGACAGGATTCATAGGAGAACGCATATGTTGACGATGGAACTCTCCCAAGCCGGATTCCGCGAACTGTCTGCGGAGGAAATCGACAGCGTGGCCGGCGGCTGGGACACGCAAGCTGCCGTCCAAGGGGCCTGGGCCGGTGCGGTCGGGACCGGCATCGCCGGGGGAATCAC
Organism: Mitsuaria sp. TWR114; assembly: GCF_007997345.1. NCBI lineage: Bacteria > Pseudomonadati > Pseudomonadota > Betaproteobacteria > Burkholderiales > Sphaerotilaceae > Roseateles > Mitsuaria sp. TWR114. The sequence continues at coordinate 6,519 of NZ_VOSR01000180.1, read as the reverse complement.
CGGCGCGGTGCTGGGCCCCGGCGCGGCATTTGGTTTCGGCGTCGGGTTCATCGCGGGCGGCATCGGCGGCTTCATCGGCGGCGGGCTGTTCAGCGGCGGCCTCAGCTCCGAGCGCCAAATCTCCCACGCGCAGCAGTGAAGCACATCGTGGCCGACAAGCCAGTTTCCGCGACGACGCTGTCGCCGCGTTGGCTGGTCAGGTCGGTGAGCCTGATCGCCATCCTCCAACCGGTCGTCCAACGCGGTTTGTTCGGAGATTGGCCCACGCTGCCTTCCTGGGCGTTGACGGTTTTCTGCACGGCCCTCTTGCTCAGCCTGATCGCCTGGACGGCAGGCGGGTTTGAGAAACGTGGCTAGAAACCACCCGGCGGTCGTCGAGTATTCGACGACCGCATTTCCCATTCACCGGAAGTAAAGTGGACAGATATGCCGGAAGTTTCTCCGCCGTCGCTCATCCCTTCGGTTTCAAATGCCCGAGCGGTAATGCGCCGCCGGCCTTTACTTCACCGAGCGAGAAACTCGTGTGGATATCTTTCACGTTCGGCAGGTTCAGCAGCGTGTCGATCGAGAACCGGCTGAACGCATCCAGGTCGGTCGCCATGACCTCGAGCTCGAAGGTGCCCGCGCCGCTGATGTAGTGGCAGGCGATCACCTCCGGCAGCTGCCGGATCGCCTCCTCCAGCTCCTTCGTCGCGGCGCCGTTGTTGCGGTCCGCGTCCACCCGCACGAACGCGAGCACGCCCAGGCCCAGCCGGCGGCGGTCGATCTCCGCGCGGTAGCCGGTGATGAAGCCCTGCTCCTCCAGCCACCGCACCCGCCGCCACGTCGGCGCCGGCGACAACCCGATGCGCGCCGCCAATTCGGCGTTGGACAACCGCGCCTCGCGCTGCAGTTCGGCCAGGATCGCCACGTGATACCGGTCGAGTTCCCCGTTCGGCGCCCCGCCATTCAATCCATTCGACCCACCGATCGACCCGCCCGGCCCCACCCCGTCCTCGGCGTCGTCGCCGCCCGGCGACCCTGCCGGCACCCTCATGGTTTTCCCTGATGCGCCATTTTTCGATGCCATACGAACTCCTTGAACCGGTTCGGGAAAGATTCTTGCTCAAACAGCCCGCGACGGCGGAGAACTAGCAAACACTCGCCGGGCATTGTTTCCTACACTGTTCGCTGCGTTTTCCGCGCGCGCCCATACTGGCGACGCGTCGGCAGCCACGGCACACGGCCCCGCCACAAGCGGGGACCGGAGGTCAGCCACCCATCAGGAGACTCCCCGCATGAACGCCCCCTTGCCCGAACACATCCTGCGCGCCCTCGAGAAGGTCACGCTGGATGACAAATACGCACTCGACGAGGGCCGCGCCTTCATGAGCGGCGTCCAGGCGCTGGTCCGCCTGCCGATGCTGCAACGCACCCGCGACGCCATCGCCGGCCTGAACACCGCCGGCTTCATCTCCGGCTACCGCGGCTCCCCGCTGGGCGGCTACGACCAGGCCCTGATGGCCGCCAAGAAGCACCTGGCCAAGCAGAACATCGTCTTCCAGCCCGGCGTCAACGAGGAACTCGGCGCCACCGCCGTCTGGGGCACCCAGCAGATGGCGCTGTTCCCCGAGAAGGCCAAATTCGATGGCGTCTTCGGCATGTGGTACGGCAAGGGCCCCGGCGTCGACCGCTGCATCGACGTCTTCAAGCACGCCAACATGGCCGGCACCAGCAAGCATGGCGGCGTGATCGCGATCGCCGGCGACGACCACATCGCCAAGAGCTCCACCGCCGCCCACCAGAGCGACCACGTCTTCAAGGCGGTCGGCTTCCCGGTCTTCTTCCCGTCGAGCGTCCAGGACATCCTCGACATGGGCCTGCACGCCTTCGCGATGAGCCGCTTCTCGGGCCTGTGGTCCGGGCTCAAGACGATCCAGGAGATCGTCGAGTCCTCCAGCAGCGTCTCCATCGATCCCGACCGCGTCGACATCGTGCTGCCCACCGACTTCCAGATGCCCCCGGGCGGCCTGCACATCCGCTGGCCCGATCCGCCGCTGGACCAGGAAGCCCGGATGATGGACTTCAAGTGGTACGCCGCCCTCGCCTACGTCCGCGCGAACAAGCTCAACCACAACGTCATCAGCACGCCCAACGACCGCATCGGCCTGATCGCCTCCGGCAAGGCCTGGAACGACACCCGCCAGGCGCTGCACGACCTGGGCCTGGACGACGACAGCTGCCGCCGCCTGGGCATCCGGCTGCACAAGGTCAACGTCGTGTGGCCGCTGGAAGCCACCATCACCCGCGACTTCGCCACCGGGCTGCAGGAAATCCTCGTCATCGAGGAGAAGCGCCAGATGATCGAGTACCAGCTCAAGGAAGAGCTGTACAACTGGCGCCCCGACGTCCGCCCGAACGTGCTGGGCAAGTTCGACGAGTCCGACGGCGACCGCAGCGGCGGCGAATGGAGCCAGCCCAACCCCAGCAGCAACTGGCTGCTGCGCCCGCAGGCGGACCTGACGCCGGCCATCATCGCCCGCGCCATCGCCAAGCGCCTGAAGAAGCTGGGCGTGGACGCCGACACGGCCGCGCGCCTGGACTCGCGCGTCGCGCTGATCGACGCCAAGGAGCAGTCGCTCAAGAGCGAGGAGAAGACCGCCGGCGGCGCCGACCGCACGCCCTGGTTCTGCTCCGGCTGCCCGCACAACACCAGCACTCGCGTGCCGGACGGCTCGCGCGCCGTCGGCGGCATCGGCTGCCACTACATGGTCACCTGGATGCCGGGCCGCAACACCGCGACCTTCACCCAGATGGGCGGCGAAGGCGTGCCCTGGGTGGGCCAGGCGCCGTTCACCGACGAGAAGCACATCTTCAGCAACCTCGGCGACGGGACCTACTTCCACAGCGGCATCCTGGCGATCCGCCAGTCCATCGCCGCCGGCGTGAACATCACCTACAAGGTGCTCTACAACGACGCCGTCGCGATGACCGGCGGCCAGCAGGTCGGCGAGCGCCCCGAGGGCCACAGCGTCACGCAGATCATGAACAGCCTGATCAGCGAAGGCGTCGCCAAGCTGGTCATCGTCACCGACGAGCCGGAGAAGTACGACGGCAAGCCGCTCGCGGCCGGCGTGACCGTGCATCACCGCGACGAGCTCGACGCCATCCAGCGCCAGTTCCGCGAGATCCCCGGCACCACGGTCATCATCTACGACCAGACCTGCGCCACCGAGAAGCGCCGCCGTCGCAAGCGCGGCAAGCTGGTCGACCCGGCCAAGCGCACCGTCATCAACGAGCTGGTCTGCGAGGGCTGCGGCGACTGCTCGGTGCAATCGAACTGCCTGTCGGTCGAGCCGCTGGAGACCGAGTTCGGCCGCAAGCGCCAGATCAACCAGAACACCTGCAACAAGGACTTCAGCTGCGTGAAGGGCTTCTGCCCGAGCTTCGTCACCATCGAGGGCGGCGAGCTCAGGAAGCCGAAGAAGGACAAGCGCGTCAGCCCCTTCGACGCCTCGCTGCCGGCGATCCCGCAGCCGCTGGTGCCCAACCCGGTCGAGGCCTGGGGCATCGTGGTGGCCGGCGTCGGCGGCACCGGCGTGATCACGATCGGCCAGCTGCTGGGCATGGCCGCGCATCTGGAGGGCAAGGGCGTCGTCACGCAGGACGCCGCGGGCCTCGCCCAGAAGGGCGGCGCGACCTGGAGCCACATCCAGATCGCCAACTCGCCGGACGCGATCTACTGCACCAAGGTCGGCACCGCCGAGGCCGACCTGGTCATCGCCTGCGATTCCATCGTCGCCGCCAACAAGACGACGCTGGCCGTGATGCGCGAGGGCCGCAGCTTTGTCGCGCTGAACACGCATGGCTCGCCCACCGCCACGCTGGTCAACGACGCCAACTGGTCCTTCCCCGGCGCCGCCTGCGAGGCCGCGGTGCAGAAGGCCGTCGGCGCGCCGCACCTGGGCATGTTCGACGCGGAGGAAGTGGCGGTGAAGTTGCTGGGCGACTCGCTGTACACCAACCCGCTGATGCTGGGCTTCGCCTGGCAGAAGGGCCGCGTGCCGCTGAGCCACGCCGCGCTGATGCGCGCCATCGAGCTCAACGGCGTGCAGGTCGACAACAACAAGGCCGCCTTCGAATGGGGCCGTCGCTGCGCCCATGACCTGGCCGCGGTGCAGTCGCTGTTCGCGGCCCAGCAGGTGATCAACTTCGTCAAGCGCCAGGGCGTGGACGAGCTGATCGCCAAGCGCGTCGAGTTCCTGACCGACTACCAGAACGCGGCCTACGCCGAGCAGTACCGGACCTTCGTCGAGAAGGTCGTCAAGCGGAGCAGCCGGTAGGCGGCACACGGCTGACCGAGGCCGTCGCGCGCTATCTGTTCAAGCTGATGGCCTACAAGGACGAGTACGAAGTCGCCCGCCTGCACACGGACACGAAGTTCCTCGACAAGATCAAGGGTCAGTTCGAAGGCGACTTCAAGGTCGTGCACCACCTGGCCCCGCCGATGCTCGCCAAGAAGAACGACAAGGGCGAGCTGCAGAAGCGCCCCTTCGGCGGCTGGGTGCGTCCGGCCATGGGCATGCTGGCGAAGATGAAGGGATTGCGCGGCACCGCCTTCGATCCGTTCGGCCACACCGAGGAACGCAAGATGGAGCGCCAGTTGATCGCCGACTACCGCGCGACGATCGAGGCCATCCTGGCCAAGGGCCTGAGCGCCGAGCGCCTGCCGGTGGCCGTCGACCTGGCCCGCATTCCGGAGGACATCCGCGGCTACGGCCACGTCAAGGAGCGCCACGTCAAGGCCGCGCGCCTGAAGTGGGAGCAGCTGAAGCAGCAGTGGCAGAACGCGGCGTGATCCGCCGAGCCTGAGCGGCGGACCACCCGGTCCGCCCGGTCACCGACACGGCCCGCCCCGGGGGACACCCCGGCGGGCCGTGTGTCTTTTGTCACCCTGGGCGCACGGCGACGCCCCCGGAAGGGGGAGGTGCGTCTTTTTCGATGGCCCACATCGATAGACTCGCACCCCTCGGCCCGCCAGAGGCCGTGCATCCGTCCGTTTCGAGGGAGTCCCCATGCTTGCCACCACCCCCGCCCGCGCCCTGCGGGCCTTCGCCGCCGCCCTGCTGGGCGCGCTGTCCCTGGTCACCGCGCCGGTCTGGGCGCAGGCCGGCGAGAACGAATTCGCCAAGGTCATCGCCGCCGCGCAGAACGACATCGTCAAGGGCCCGCAGGACATCAAGCTGTCCACCCAGGCCGTGCTGCACCTGCCCGAGGGCAAGGTCTACGTGCCGCAACCGCATGCGGCCAAGCTGATGCACGCGATGGGCAACCCGGGCGATTACAGCGACCTGGAGGGCGTGGTGTTCCCGCGCGGCGACGGCGAGTGGTTCGCGACGCTGCGCTTCGAGAAGTCGGGCTACATCAAGGACGACGACGCCAAGCACTGGGACGCCGCCGACATGCTCAAGAGCTTCAAGGAAGGCACCGAGGCCAGCAACGAGGAGCGCAAGAAGATGGGCGGCCGCGCGCTGGAGATCACCGGCTGGGCGCAGCAGCCGACCTACGCGGCCGACACCCACCGGCTGGTGTGGGCGATGAAGTCGCGCGAGGTGGGCGCGCCGGCCGACGAGCCGCTGGGCGTCAACTACAACACCTATGCGCTGGGCCGCGAGGGCTACATGTCGCTCAACCTGGTCACCGGCCTGAACGACCTGCCCAAGTACCAGGGCGATGCGCAGCAGCTGCTGGGCGCGCTGGAGTTCAACGACGGCAAGCGCTACGCCGATTTCAACGCGAGCACCGACCACGTGGCCGAGTACGGCCTGGCCGCGCTGGTGCTGGGTGTCGGTGCGAAGAAGCTGGGCCTGCTGGCGGTGATCGGCGCCTTCTTCCTGAAGTTCGCCAAGGTCATCCTGCTGGCGGGCGTGGCCTTCGGCGGCGCGATCCTGAAGCTGTTCGGCCGCAAGAAGTCCGAAGCCGCGGAGTCCTGAGGCGATGACCAAGCTGCTGTTGCTGCTGCTGTCGGGCGCCAAGCTGAGCAAGCTGCTGCTCAGCGGCGGCACGATGCTGCTGTCGGTGCTGCTCTACGCCTGGGTCTACGGCTGGCGCTACGCGGTGGGTTTCGTCGCGCTGATGTTCGTGCACGAGATGGGCCACTTCATCGCCGCGCGCCAGAAGGGCCTGGACGTCGGGCTGCCGACCTTCATTCCCTTCGTCGGCGCCTGGGTCGAGCTCAAGCACATGCCCCACGACGCGCAGACCGAGGCCTACATCGGCCTGGGCGGGCCGCTGCTGGGCACTGTCGGCGCCACCGTCTGCTACCTGCTGGCGCGGAGCTGGAACCTGGACTGGCTGCTGGCGGTCTCGTATGCCGGCTTCTTCCTGAACCTGTTCAACCTGATCCCGCTGTCGCCCTTCGACGGCGGCCGGATCACCGCGGTGCTGTCGCCGCGGATCTGGTTCGCCGGCGTGCCGGTGCTGGTCGGGCTGTTCCTGTACCGGCCCAGCCCGATGCTGCTGCTGATCGCGCTGATGGCG
>NZ_VOSR01000018.1:0-2002 GCF_007997345.1 Mitsuaria sp. TWR114 | reverse complement strand
TGGCCTTCTGGATCACCGGGCCGTCGGCCATCGGATCGGAGAACGGCACCCCCAGCTCGATGACGTCGGCGCCGGCCTGGGCCATCGCCAGCATCAGCTCGACCGTCACGTCGGCATACGGATCGCCGGCGGTGACGTAGGGAATCAGCGCCTTGCGGCCCGCGGCGGCCAGCCGCTCGAACGTGGCCTGGATGCGGCTCATTGGGCACCTCCCTTCACGGCGTGGCCGGCCATCGAGGGCCGGTCGAAATACTCGGCGCCCGACAGGTCGGCGACGGTGCCGATGTCCTTGTCGCCGCGGCCGGACAGGTTCACCAGCAGGTGCTGGTCGGGGCGCATCGTCGGCGCGAGCTTGATCGCATGCGCGAGCGCGTGGCTCGATTCCAGCGCCGGGATGATGCCCTCGGTGCGGCACAGCCGATGGAAGGCGGCGAGCGCCTCGGCATCGGTGGCGCCGACGTACTCGGCGCGGCCGATGTCCTTCAGGTAGGCGTGCTCGGGCCCGACGCCCGGATAGTCCAGGCCGGCGGAGATCGAGTGGGTCTCGATGATCTGGCCGGCCTCGTCCTGCAGCAGGTAGGTGCGGTTGCCGTGCAGCACGCCCGGCGAACCGGCGCTCAGCGTGGCCGCGTGCTTGGGCGTGTCGACGCCCTGCCCCGCTGCCTCGACGCCGATCAGTCGCACGTCCTGATGCGGGATGTAGGGATAGAAGATGCCGATCGCGTTGCTGCCGCCGCCGACGCAGGCGATGACCGCATCGGGTTGCTTGCCGATCATCTGCGGCATCTGGACCAGGCATTCGTCGCCGATGATGCGCTGGAAGTCCCGGACCATCATCGGATACGGATGCGGGCCGGCCACGGTGCCGATGATGTAGAAGGTCGACTCGATGTTGGTGACCCAGTCACGCATCGCCTCGTTGAGCGCGTCCTTGAGCGTCTTGGAGCCGGACTCCACCGGGACGACCTTCGCTCCAAGCAGGTTCATCCGGTAGACGTTGGGCGACTGGCGCTTCACGTCCTCCGAGCCCATGTAGACGACGCACTCCATGCCATAGCGGGCGCAGATCGTGGCGGTGGCCACGCCGTGCTGGCCGGCGCCGGTCTCGGCGATGACGCGCTTCTTGCCCATGCGGCGCGCCAGCAGCGCCTGGCCGATGGTGTTGTTGACCTTGTGCGCGCCGGTGTGGTTCAGGTCCTCCCGCTTGAGGAAGATCTGCGCGCCGCCCAGCTCGCTGCTCAGGCGCCGGGCGTGATAGATCGGGCTCGGACGGCCGACGAAATGGGCCAGCTCGTACTGGAACTCGCGGATGAACTCCGGATCCTGGCTGTAGCGGGCGTAGGCCTCATTCAGCTCGTCGAGCGCATGGATCAGCGTCTCGGCGACGAAGCGGCCACCGTAGTAGCCATGGGCGTTGGCGGTCGGCACGGGGCCGAAGCGGCCTTGCGCGTCAGGCTGCGCATAGCCGGCCAGCGGTCCCGTGACGAACGGGATCGAATCGGGGATGGTCTTGGACATGAGGGGTCCTCTATGAGGATGCCCGCGCGCTTCGAAGCGGAATCAGGCCGACTTCAGGCGGTCGGCCTCGCGCACGGCATCGCAGAACTGGCGGATCTTCACGGCGTCCTTGAGGCCCTTGGCGGCCTCCACGCCGGAGCTGACGTCAACGGCCCAGGGCCGGACCTGCCGCACGCCATCGATCACGTTGGCTGCACTCAACCCACCAGACAAAACGACCGGAGAGGGAACGCTTGGAGGCAGCAGTGACCAATCGAAGACCTTTCCGCCTCCACCGTAGCCGTCGACGAAGGCGTCGACCAGCACGGCCTGGGCGCGGGAGAAACGAGTCGCGAAGTCTAGCAAATCGAAGCCCGGCGCCATGCGCGCCGCGCGCAGATAGGGGCGCGACCAGCGGTCGCAGTCCTCGGGCGACTCGTCGCCGTGGAACTGCAGCGTCAGCGTCGGGATCGCGGCCAGCGCCGCCTCGATCGCCGCCGGCGCG
>NZ_VOSR01000179.1:0-15044 GCF_007997345.1 Mitsuaria sp. TWR114 | reverse complement strand
CGCCGGGCCTGCCGGTGGCGAAGGTCGCCGAGGTGGAGCGCCGCGGCGACACCAGCTTCGCCCGCGTCGGCCTGGCGCCGGTCGCGCAGCCGGACAGCGCCCGGCACGTGCTGGTGCTGGAGCCGCTGCAGGGCCAGGAGGACGCCCGCATCGAAGCCGCGCAGGAAGCGGCCAGCGCCGCGAGCGCCGCCGCCGCCGAATCCGGCGCCAGGCCGCGTCGCGCCGCGTCCGCGCCCAAGGGAGGCCACCGATGATCATGCCGCGTGGCGCGAGCCAGCTGCTGCTGCCCGCCAACCCCCTGTTCATCGCCTTCAGCCTGGTCGTCGGCCTGCTGATCGACATGGTGCCCGTCGGCCGCCAGCCCTGGATGCCGGACGTGCTGGCGATCGTGCTGGTGTTCTGGAATGTCCACCAGCCCCGGCGTGTCGGCGTGGGCTGGGCCTTCGTCTTCGGCCTGATGATCGACGTCCACCATGGCGCACTGCTCGGCCAGCATGCGCTGGCCTACAGCCTGCTGGCCTTCGGCGCGGTCGCGCTGCATCGCCGGCTGCTCTGGTTCACGCTCGGCGCGCAGGCGCTCCACGTGCTGCCGCTGTTCGTGCTGGCCACCGCGATCGCGGTGATCGTGCGACTGGTCGTCGGCGGCATGTGGCCCGGCTGGAGCCTGGTGCTGGCGCCGGTGCTGCAGGCGGCGCTGTGGCCGATCGCCGCGGCGCTGCTGCTCGCGCCCCAGCGTCGCGCGCCGGATCCCGACGCGCACCGCCCGCTCTGAGCGCGCCGAGGACGGGCCCGCGATGACGGTCATCAAGAACCTCCAGGCGGAGCTGAGCCGATTCCGGCTGCGGCTGGTCGCCGCGGCGGTGTTCGTGCTGTTCTGCTTCGGCCTGCTGGTCGCCCGCCTCGTCTACCTGCAGATCACGCAGCACGACTCGCTGCTCGAGCGCGCCGAGACCAACCGCGTCACCGTGCTGCCGATCGTGCCGAACCGCGGCCTGATCGTCGACCGCAACGGCGTCGTGCTGGCGAGCAACTATTCCGCCTACACGCTGGAGATCACGCCGTCCAAGGTGCCGGACCTGGAGGCCACGATCGACGCGCTGACCGCCGTCATCGACATCCAGCCGCGCGACCGTCGCCGCTTCAAGCGGCTGATGGAGGAGAGCAAGAACTTCGAGTCGCTGCCCATCCGCACCAAGCTGACCGACACCGAGGTCGCGCGCTTCGCCGCGCAGCGCTTCCGCTTCCCCGGCGTGGACATCAAGGCGCGGCTGTTCCGCAACTATCCGCTGGGCGATGTCGGCGCGCACCTGCTGGGCTACATCGGCCGCATCAACCAGGCCGAGAAGAAGGCGATGGAGGACTGGTCCGAAGAGGACATCGCCAACTACCGCGGCACCGAATACATCGGCAAGCTGGGCCTGGAGCAGGCCTATGAGCGCGAGCTGCACGGCCAGACCGGCTTCGAGGAGATGGAGACCAGCGCCGGCGGCCGCGCCGTGCGCCGGCTGCGCAACCGCCCGCCGACGCCGGGCAACACGCTGCACCTGTCGATCGACATCAAGCTGCAGGCGCTGGTCGAGCGCCTTTATGGCGACCGGCGCGGCGCGCTGGTGGCGATGGACCCGCGCAACGGCGAGGTGCTGGCCTTCGTGTCCAAGCCGACCTTCGATCCCAATCTGTTCGTCGACGGCATCGACGCCGACAGCTGGAAGGACCTCAACGAGGACATCGACAAGCCGCTGCTGAACCGGGCGCTGCGCGGCACCTATCCGCCGGGGTCGACCTTCAAGCCCTACATGGCGATGGCGGCGCTCAACACCGGCAAGCGCGCGGCCAACGTGGTGGTCCAGGACAACCTGACCTACAGCTTCGGTGGGCGGACCTTCGGCAGCGCGACCGGCGACCGCGCCGGCCCGAAGGACATGCGGCTGGCGATCGTGACCTCGTCCAACGTCTACTTCTACTCGCTGGCCAACGAGATGGGCGTGGACATGATCCACGACCAGCTGGAGCCCTTCGGCTTCGGCCGCAAGACCGAGATCGACCTGCTGGGCGAGGTCACCGGCATCCTGCCCAGCACCGAGTGGAAGCGCCGCGCCTACAAGCGGCCCGAGCAGCAGAAGTGGTACGCCGGCGAGACGATCTCACTGGGCATCGGCCAGGGCTACAACAACTTCACGATGCTGCAGCTGGCCACCGCGATGTCGACGCTTGCCAGCGGCGGCGAACGCTACCGGCCGCGGCTGGTCCGGGAGATCGAGGACGTGGTCAAGCACGTGCAGCGGCGCACCGCGAGCGACGCGCTGTCGCCGCTCGCGCTGCGCAAGGCCGACGTCGACGTGATCCGCAACGCGATGCACGACGTGACGATGGAAGGCACCTCGCGGATGGTGTTCGCCGGCGCGCAGTACCAGAGCGCCGGCAAGACCGGCACGGCGCAGGCGGTGGGCCTGCGCGCCGGACAGACCTACAGCAGCATCAAGGCGGACGAGCGCAAGCGCGACCACTCGCTGTACATCTCCTTTGCGCCGTACCAGGCACCGACGATCGCGCTGGCGCTGATCGTGGAGAACGCCGGCTTCGGCTCCGAGTCCGCAGCGCCGATCGCGCGACGCGTCTTCGATTACGTGTTGACCGGCACGTACCCGAGCGAAGAGGACATCGCCAAGGTGCGGGTCGGCCAGGTGGGCGCGCCGATCGGCACGCCGCGCCGCGTCGAGGACATCCCGCTGCCGGGCGCCGCGGCCAGCGCGCCGGACGCTTCGGCCTCCGCAGCGTCCGCGCCGGTGGCGGCCTCAGGTCCAGCCGGACCGACACCCAGACCCGCCGCTCCGCCGTCGGCCGTGCCCGCCGCGATACCGGGCTCCGCGGCGGAACGCCGCCTCGCGCCGGTCGCGCCGCGCCCCAACCCGGGAGCCTCACGATGAGCGCCGTCTTCAGCAAACCCAGCCTGCTGCAGCGCGTGAAACCGCTGTTCCAGGGTTTCGACATTCCGTTGCTGCTGGCCATGGGCTGGCTGATGGGGCTGGGGCTGATGTGCATGTACTCGGCCGGCTACGACCATGGCACGCGTTTCGTCGATCACGCGCGGAACATGGTGCTGGCGATGGGCGTGCTGTTCGTGACCGCGCAGGTACCGCCGCAGCGCTTGATGCAGCTCGCGCTGCCGCTCTACGCCGTTGGTGTCACGCTGCTGGTGGCGGTCGCGCTGTTCGGCATCAGCAAGAAGGGCGCGACGCGCTGGCTGAACGTCGGCGTCGTGATCCAGCCCTCCGAGATGCTGAAGATCGCGGTGCCGCTGATGCTCGCCTGGTGGTTCCAGAAGCGCGAGGGCCAGCTGCGCCTGCCCGATTTCGTCGCCGCCTTCGTGCTGCTGGTGGTGCCGGTCGGCCTGATCGCGAAGCAGCCGGACCTGGGCACCTCGCTGCTGGTGCTGGGCGCGGGCCTGTACGTGATCTTCTTCGCCGGGCTGTCGTGGAAGCTGATCATTCCGGCGCTGGTGCTGGCCGGCGCGGGCATCACCGCGCTGGTCTTCAGCGAGGACCAGATCTGCCAGCCCGACGTGAAGTGGGTGGTGCTGAAGGATTACCAGAAGGACCGGGTCTGCACGCTGCTGGACCCGACCAAGGATCCGCTGGGCAAGGGCTTCCACATCATCCAGGGCGAGATCGCGATCGGTTCGGGCGGCGTGACCGGCAAGGGCTTCATGAAGGGAACGCAGACGCACCTCGAGTTCATCCCGGAGCGGACCACCGACTTCATCTTCGCCGCCTATGGCGAGGAATTCGGCTTGATCGGGGCGCTGGGGCTGCTGCTCGGCTTCACCGCGTTGATCCTGCGGGGCCTGGCCATCGCGCACGAGGCGCCGACCTTGTTCTCCCGCTTGCTCGCCGGGGCGATCACGCTGAGCTTCTTCACCTACGTCTTCGTGAACATGGGCATGGTGACCGGCATCCTGCCCGTGGTCGGCGTGCCGCTGCCGTTCATCTCGTACGGCGGCACGGCGATGGTGACGCTGGGGCTGTCGCTGGGGATGCTGATGTCGATCGCCAAGAGTCGCGGCGGCACGCAGCGCTGAGTCGACCGGCGGCCATCAGGCGGCCGCTTCCAGGTCGGCGAAGATGACGTCGCCCGGCAGGGCGAGATCGATCGAGGCCAGGTACACCACCTCGCCGCCGGCGTAGCGGGTCACCTGCCAGGAGCCGTCGATGGCCAGGCGGTGGACTTCCGTCGCGCGCTGCTCCCAGTCGACGACCAGGTACTCGCGCAGCGCGGCCAGCCGGCGGTAGCGCGCGAACTTCCGGGTCCTGTCGTCACGGGCGGAACTCCGGGAAAGCACCTCGACGATCAGCGGGCAGGCCTCCATGCCGCGCGGGCGCTTGTCCTTGTCGCAATACACCATCACGTCGGGGACCAGGCAGTTGCCGTCGTCGCACCGCACCTCCAGCGACAGGATGGCCCGGCAGGGCGCGCCGTGGAGATGCTGGCGCATCGCGACATAGAGATTGCAGGCCACGATCTGATGGCCCTCGCTCGCGCTTTCCATGACGACCGGCTGGCCGTCGATCAATTCATATCGGCTGCCATCGCCAGAGTCCCAGGCCAGGAAATCGTCGCTCGTCATCTGCATCGTCGTTGCCGCCGGAAGTCGGTATGCCATCGGAGTCACCTGCGCTTCAGTAGGAAGGAGGCGGTGATTCTTCGAAAGCCCGGAAGGGTTGTCGCTAGCTCGAACTGAGGCGGGATCGCTCGCCGGCTCCAGGTTCAGGGCACCGAATGACGGATGGGTGGAGGATGCGTCGCCGCCGGGTTCAACGTTCGCCCTGGGCAAGCGGATGGGCGGCGAAGCGCACCGTGAACCGCGCGCCAGGGCCCACACCTTCCGCCTCCGCCTGACGGCGTGCCCGCGTGTCGTCGACCGCGATCTCCGCGTCATGCTGCTGGACGATCTCGCGCACGATCGCCAGGCCCAGCCCCGAGCCGTCGACATTGGTGCCCAGCGCGCGGTAGAACGGCTGGAAGACCTGCTCGCGCTCCGCCTCCGCGATGCCCGGCCCCGAGTCCTCCACCTGCAGCACGCAGACCTGGCCGAACGGATCCTCGACCACCCGCACGGTCACCGTCCCTCCACTGGGGGTGTACAGCAAGGCGTTGTCCACCAGATTGCGGATCAGCTCGCGGATCAGCAGGGGATGGCCGTGGATGCGCAGGCCCGCCTGGCTGGCCTCCGGCCCCTCATAACCGAGGTCCAGGCGCTTCTCCATCGCGCGCGGCACGAAATCGCGCACCGTCTCGATCGCCAGCACCGCCAGGTTCACCTCGCTGCGGCGCGCGGCGTGCTCCTGGTCCTCGGCGCGGGCCATCGCCAGCAGCTGGTTCACCATGTGGGCCGCACGCTGGCTGGAGACCGCGATCTGCTTGAGCGAACGCCGCAGCTCCGACGGCGAGCTGCGACCCTCGTCGATCTCGCGCTGGGCGAGCTCGGCCTGGGTCCGCAGCCCCGCCAGCGGCGTCTTGAGCTGATGCGCGGCGTCGGCCAGGAAGTGCTTCTGCGCGCGGATCGATTGATCGAGCCGCTCGAGCAGGTCGTTGATCGCCTGCACCAGCGGGGCCACCTCGTCGGGGATGCGCTGCTCGTCGATGGGGCTCAGGTCGGAGCTGTCCCGCGAGCGGATGCGGCGCTGCAGGTCGTTGAGCGGCGCGATGCCGCGCGCCAGCGCCAGCCACACCAGCAGCACCGCCAGCGGCAGGATCACGAACTGCGGCAGGATCACGCCCTTGATGATCTCGTTGGTCAGCCGCGAGCGCTTGCCCAGCGTCTCCGCGACCTGGACCAGCATCATCTTGTCGCCGCCGGCCATCCCCTCCGGCACCACCCACAGGTAGGACACCCGCACCGCCTCGTTGTTGACCTCGTCGAAGCGGCGGTTGACCTCCCACGGCACGATGGGCGGCTCGACTTCGGGCACCGGCAACTGGGCGTCGCCGCTCAGCAGTTCGCCGCGCAGGCCCAGCACCTGGTAGTAGACCGTGTCGGACTCGTCCGCCCGCAGCAGCGCCGCGGCCTCGGGAACCAGCGCGTAGCGCGACCTGCCGCGTCGCGTGGAGGCGTCGCCGGGCCCCGGCTCCGTCGCGACCTGCAGACCGAGCGTGCGCGCCATCTCGTCGAGCTCGCGGTCGTAGGGCTTGTTCGCGATGCCCTGCGCCACCAGCCAGGTCAGCGCGACGCTGATCGGCCAGATGACCAGCAGCGGGGCGAGCATCCAGTCCAGGATCTCGCCGAACAGCGAGCGATGGCCGGACGATTCACCCGCCATGCCGCGCGTCCTCGATCAAGCGTGCGCCCAGGGGCTCCGGGACGCCCCGCGCCTCAGCCGGGGATCTTTTCAAGGCAGTAGCCGAGCCCGCGCACCGTCGCGATGCGGATCGGCCCCTGCTCGATCTTCTTGCGCAGCCGATGGATGTAGACCTCGATCGCGTTGTTGCTGACCTCTTCGCCCCACTCGCACAGGCGCTCGACCAACTGGTCCTTGCTGACCAGCCGTCCCGCGCGTTGCAGCAGCACCTCGAGCAGCGACAGCTCCCGCGCCGACAGTTCCACCATCTGATCGTTGATGTAAGCGACGCGGCCGGTGGCGTCGAACGTCAACGGGCCATGGCGGATCACGCTGGAGGCGGTGCCCAGGCCGCGGCGCGTCAACGCGCGCACACGCGCCTCGAGTTCCTGCAGCGAGAAGGGCTTGGCCATGTAGTCGTCGGCGCCAAGGTCCAGGCCCTTGACGCGCTCCTCGATGCTGTCCGCCGCGGTCAGGATCAGCACCGGCACGGACGATCCGCGCGCCCGCAGCCGACGCAGCACTTCCAGCCCATGCAGCTTCGGTAATCCCAGGTCGAGGATCAGCAGGTCGAACTCATGCGAGGCCAGCGCGGCGTCGGCCTCGCTGCCGCTGCCGACCTGGTCGACGGCGCAGCCCGAGGCTCGCAACGAGCGCAGCAGGCCATCGGCCAGGACCTGGTCGTCTTCGGCGATCAAGATGCGCATGTGTCGTCCCCTCTGGTTATGGAGACATTCTAGGGAGCGGTCCGGGGCGCTTCCCTAGGCGTTTCCGAGCCGTCCTCAGGTCGATGAGCGGGGCACCAGTCAGGTGGGCGACAGCTTGGGAGGCGGCTCTTCCCCCTCTTTGGCGAAAACGGGGGGAGTTGTGCGGCTGGCTCATCCTGTGAGCCACCTGCGGCCTAACATCCCGCCATCGACAGCGCCGAAGCCGCACCGACGGGCGGCACGGGTCGACAAAGTACTGTACAGATATACAGATTGCGCCATAATCCGCCGCAGCCAACAGGAGAAGATTGCATGGACGCCCCCGTGAAGAACGCCAACACCGAAAAAGCCAAGGCCCTGCAGGCCGCCCTCGCCCAGATCGAAAAGCAGTTCGGCAAGGGCTCGATCATGCGGCTGGCCGAAGGCGAGAAGATCGAGGACATCCAGGTCGTCTCCACCGGCTCGCTGGGCCTGGACATCGCGCTGGGCGTCGGTGGCCTGCCCCGCGGCCGCGTGATCGAGATCTACGGTCCGGAATCGTCCGGCAAGACCACGCTGACGCTGCAGGTCATCGCCCAGATGCAGAAGCTGGACGGCGTGTGCGCCTTCATCGACGCCGAGCATGCCCTGGACGTGCAGTACGCGCAGAAGCTGGGCGTCAACCTGCAGGAGCTGCTGATCAGCCAGCCCGACACCGGCGAACAGGCGCTGGAGATCGTGGACTCGCTGGTGCGTTCGGGTTCGGTGGACCTGATCATCGTGGACTCGGTCGCCGCGCTGACGCCGAAGGCCGAGCTTGAAGGCGAGATGGGCGACGCGCTGCCTGGCCTGCAGGCCCGCCTGATGAGCCAGGCGCTGCGCAAGCTGACCGCCACCATCAAGAAGACCAACTGCACCGTCATCTTCATCAACCAGATCCGGATGAAGATCGGCGTGATGTTCGGTTCGCCCGAAACGACCACCGGCGGCAATGCGCTGAAGTTCTACGCCTCGGTGCGCCTGGACATCCGTCGCATCGGCTCGATCAAGAAGGGCGAGGAAGTCATCGGCTCCGAGACCAAGGTCAAGGTCGTGAAGAACAAGGTGGCGCCCCCGTTCAAGACGGCGGAGTTCGACATCCTCTACGGCGAGGGCATCAGCCGCGAGGGCGAGATCATCGACATGGGCGTGACCGCGAAGATCGTCGACAAGTCGGGGGCCTGGTACGCCTACAGCGGCGAGAAGATCGGTCAGGGCAAGGACAACGCGCGCGAGTTCCTGCGCGAGAACCCCGACCTGGCGGTCGAGATCGAGAACAAGATCCGCGAATCGCTGGGTATCCCCCTGCTGGGCGCCGCGCCTGGCGACGCCGAGTAAGCACCGGGCGACGGCATGACTCCGTCCGGAAGCCGGCGGGGTTCGGCCTCGCAGCCGCTGTCGCTCAAGGCCAGAGCCGTGGCCCTGCTCGCGCAGCGCGAGCACAGCGCGATGGAGCTGCGCCGCAAGCTGCTGCGCATTGCTCGTGATCGACAAGCTGCGCTGATCGAGGCCGCCGCCGGCGAGGGCAATCCCTCTTCGAACCCTGGGCCGGGGGGCGGGCGTTCCGAGGCCGAGAATCCGGACAACTCCGAAGCCCAGGCGGTCAACCTGGTTGAAGAGGTGGATGCGGTTCTCGGCTGGCTCAAGGCGAACGGCTATCTCGACGAGTCGCGATTCGTCGAGTCGCGCATCCACGCGCGCTCCCAGCGCTTCGGACAGCGCCGCATCGAGCAGGAGCTCGCCCAGCATGGGTTGGCGCTCGACGCGGAGCAGCGATCGGCGTTGGCGGCTGGAGAGCTGGACCGCGCTTGTGAGTTGCTGCGTCGCAAGTTCGGCGAAGGAGCGCCGGTGGACGCGTCGGCGGAGGCCAAACGGCTGCGCTTCCTGATGGGGCGAGGCTTTGGATACGAACTCGCCCGCAAGGCGGTGCGCCGCGTCGCCGCCGGCCCTGACGCTTGAAGCGGTGACAGGCGCCGAAACCGCCTGAAACTTCGTGCGTCACGAGCACCTTTCGAGCCGCTGACAAGCCCACGCCGGTGCGCGGCACAACCGCGCCAAGGGCTTGATGCAACGCAGCATGCTACATTTTCGGCTTCGCAAACCAGCCCGCCGGCGTTCGTCCGCGGGCGTGTTTTTGCGTGTTTGCATCGGTTTATGTCTTTCACCGCCTCCCCCGAGCGCCATCCGCCGCAACGTCGCCGAACCGTCGACGCGAGGTCCTATGGCCGCGACGACGGGATCCTTGTCGCGGAGGCCCGGCTGAATCCGGCGCTGCAAACCCCATCTCAACGCCGGCATCGCGGAGCGTCCGCGGCATCGGCGGCCTCTTCCTGATTCATCCATCAAGCGAGACCTCCCTATGAAGATTCACGAGTACCAGGGCAAGGAAATCCTGCGCCAGTTCGGCGTGCCGGTGCCGCGCGGCATTCCCGCGTTCACGGTGCAAGAAGCGGTCGAAGCCGCGCAGAAGCTGGGCGGCCCGGTCTGGGTGGTCAAGGCGCAGATCCACGCCGGCGGTCGCGGCAAGGGCGGCGGCGTCAAGCTGGGCAAGAGCCTGGACGACGTGAAGGCGCTGTCCGAGCAGATCCTGGGCATGCAGCTGGTCACGCACCAGACCGGCCCGGCCGGCCAGAAGGTCCGCCGCCTGTACATCGAGGAAGGCGCGGACATCAAGAATGAGCTGTATGTCTCGCTGGTGACCGACCGCGGCACCCAGAAGGTGGCCTTCATCGCGTCGAGCGAGGGTGGTATGGACATCGAGGAAGTCGCCCACTCGACCCCCGAGAAGATCATCACCGAGTACATCGACCCGCTGACCGGCATCACCGCGGAGCAGTCGAAGAAGATCGCCGCGGCCATCGGCCTGACCGGCGCTTCGGTGGACCAGGCCGTCGACCTGTTCGCCAAGCTCTACAAGTGCTACATGGACACCGACGCGTCGCTGGTGGAAATCAACCCGCTGAACTGCGACTCCAAGGGCAACCTGATCGCGCTGGACGCCAAGTTCAACTTCGACGCCAACGCGCTGTTCCGTCATCCGGAAATCGTCGCCTACCGCGATCTGGACGAAGAGGATCCGGCTGAGATCGAAGCCTCCAAGTTCGACCTGGCCTACATCTCGCTGGACGGCAACATCGGTTGCCTGGTGAACGGCGCCGGCCTGGCCATGGCCACGATGGACACCATCAAGCTGTTCGGCGGCGAGCCGGCCAACTTCCTGGACGTCGGCGGCGGCGCCACCGCCGAAAAGGTCACCGAGGCCTTCAAGATCATGCTGAAGAACCCCGAGGTGAAGGGCATCCTCGTCAACATCTTCGGCGGCATCATGAAGTGCGACACCATCGCCGAAGGCGTGATCACCGCCTGCAAGGCCGTCAACCTGAATGTGCCGCTGGTCGTCCGCATGAAGGGCACCAACGAGGAGCTGGGCAAGAAGATGCTGGCCGAGTCCGGCCTGCCCATCATCGCCGCCGACACCATGGCCGAAGCCGCGACCAAGATCGTCGCCGCCGTCAAGTAAGCCGCAGACCCAGCCAAGGAATACGACATGAGCATCTACATCAACAAGGACACCAAGGTCATCACCCAGGGCATCACGGGCAAGACCGGTCAGTTCCACACCCTGGGCTGCCAGGCCTACGCCAACGGCAAGAACGCGTTCGTCGCCGGCGTGAACCCGAAGAAGGCGGGCGAGAAGTTCTCGGACATCCCCATCTACGGCACCGTGAAGGAAGCCGCCGCCCAGACCGGCGCGACCGTGTCGGTGATCTACGTGCCGCCCGCGGGCGCCGCCGCCGCGATCTGGGAAGCCGTCGAGGCTGACCTGGACCTGGCGATCTGCATCACGGAAGGCATCCCCGTCCGCGACATGCTGGAAGTGCGCAACAAGATGAAGGCCAAGGAACTGGCTGGCGGCAAGAAGACGCTGCTGCTGGGCCCGAACTGCCCCGGCCTGATCACGCCCGACGAGATCAAGATCGGCATCATGCCCGGCCACATCCACCGCAAGGGCCGCATCGGCGTGGTCTCGCGCTCCGGCACGCTGACCTATGAAGCGGTCGCGCAGCTGACCGAGATCGGCCTGGGCCAGTCCTCGGCCGTCGGCATCGGTGGCGACCCGATCAACGGCCTGAAGCACATCGACGTGATGAAGGCCTTCAACGACGACCCCGACACCGACGCCGTGATCATGATCGGCGAGATCGGCGGCCCGGATGAGGCGGAAGCCGCGCGCTGGTGCAAGGCCAACATGAAGAAGCCGGTCGTCGGCTTCATCGCCGGCGTCACCGCCCCTCCCGGAAAGCGCATGGGCCACGCCGGCGCGCTGATCTCGGGCGGCGCCGACACGGCCGATGCCAAGCTGGCCATCATGGAAGAGTGCGGCTTCACCGTGACCCGCAACCCGTCTGAAATGGGCAAGCTGCTGAAGGGCCTGCTGTAAGCAGCAGGAAAAACCTGATGAGGAAGATCGCTGGTGCGTAATTTCACGCACTGCGATCCCAGGGGAAGGGCGGGGACAATCCGCGCGCACCCCCTGAACCAAGGAAGGGGCCCAGTGGGCCCCTTCTCTCGTTCATCCCTCCAACGCTTTAGACTGGGCCCTCGTTGCGCGAGGCCCGGCGCGGGTTCCCCTCCATGGACATGTTCACCAGCCCCGAGTTCTGGCTCGCCGTCGGCCAGATCATCCTGATCGACATCCTGCTGGGTGGCGACAACGCCGTCGTCATCGCGCTTGCCTGCCGCAAGCTGCCGCCCAACCTTCGCACGAAGGGCATCATGTGGGGCACTGCCGGCGCGATCGTGCTGCGCGTCGTGCTGATCTTTTTCGCGCTCACGCTGCTCAAGCTGCCGTTCCTGAAGCTGGTCGGCGGCGCGCTGCTGCTGTGGATCGGCATCAAGCTGCTGATGCCGGAAGCAGAGGATGACCACTCGAAGATGGAAGCGAGCGACAAGCTCTGGGGCGCGGTGAAGACCGTCATCATCGCGGACTTCGTGATGAGCCTGGACAACGTCATCGCGATCGCCGGTGCCGCGGAAGGCGCGGGCTCCCATCACCAGATGCCGCTGGTGATCTTCGGTCTGCTGGTCTCGATCCCCATCATCGTCTGGGGCAGCCAGCTGGTGATCAAGCTGATGGACAAGTTCCCGATCGTGATCACGCTGGGCGCAATGTTGCTGGGCTGGATCGCCGGCACGATGCTGGTCACCGATCCGGCGCTGAACAGCTGGGTGCCGATGCAGCCGGGCGACAAGCCCGGGACCACGGAAGTGCTGCCGCAGGTCTATTACGCGCTGGGCGTGGGTGGTGCACTGTTCGTGTTGATCGTCGGCAAGCTGCTGGCTGCGCGCAAGCCGGCCGAAGCCTGACGAAAGGCCCGCCATGCCATGAGCGCCTCCGGCTTTCTGAAGCGATTGCTGGGCCGGGGCGCGTCCGACGAGGACGGGCATGGCGCGCCTGACACCCTGCCCACGACACAGCCGATGCCGCGCGCGGCCGGCGTGGCGCTCGACGACTACGAGATCGGCGAGGAACTCGGTCGCGGGGCGATGGCGGTGGTCAACCGTGCGATCGACCGGCGCAGCGGCGGAACGGTCGCGATCAAGCGGCTGGCCTTGCAACGCGAATTCGCGCCCGAGGACCTGATCGACGTCCGCGACCGCTTCATGCGGGAAGCCAGCGCGGCGCGACACCTGGATCACCCCGACATCCTTCGCGTCCTGGACGCCGGCGAATGCGCCGGCGACACCTGGATCGCCATGGAGTACGTCGTCGGGCAGGATCTCAGCCACCACACGCGAGCGGGGCAGCTGCTGCCCCTGCGGGAGGTGCTGCTGCTCGGCGCCCGGCTGGCGCGGGCCTTGTCTTACGCCCATGGACACGGCGTCGTGCACCGCGACATCAAGCCGGCGAACGTGATGCTGGAGCGCGAGTCCGGCAGCGTGAAGATCATGGATTTCGGCATCGCGCGCGTCGCCGACGGCAGCCGCACGCGGACGGGCCTGGTGCTGGGCACGCCGTCCTACATGTCGCCGGAACAGCTGGCCGGCCTGCAGGTGGACGGGCGCAGCGACTTGTATTCGCTGGGTGCGATGCTGTTCCAGCTGCTGACCGGCCATCTGCCCCACCAGTCCGAGTCGATGGCCACGCTGATGCATCAGATCACCAACCAGCCGGCGCCCGACATCCGGCGCCTGCGTCCGGAGCTCCCGGAATCGCTGGCGCTGATCGTCGCTCTCGCGCTGGAGAAACGCCCCGAGCTGCGCTACCAGCGCGGTGACCTGATGGCTCAGGATCTGGAGGCGGTGTTGAGCCAGATTCCGGTCGAATTGGCCAATAGCACGGGCGCCACACCCCCCCCGCCAGCGGGACAGGCATTCGAGCGAACTTTGCGGCTACAGTCCCAGGGCGCAGTGCACAATCCCCTTCCCCCAGCCGATCCCGCCAGCAAGACATGACCCTGGAGTTCTTCAGCGCCACCGACACCGGACGCGTGCGCGACAACAATGAAGACTCGGTCGCCCTGGAGCCGGGCGTCGGGCTGGCGGTCCTCGCCGACGGCATGGGGGGCTACAACGCCGGGGAAGTCGCCAGCCAGATGCTGACGACCTTCATCAAGTCGGAACTGGGGCGCTGGCTGGCCGAGAGCGGGCAGCATGCGACCGACATCGATGTGCGGCGTGCGATGGACATCTGCGTCGACAACGCCAACCGGGCGATCTTCAATGCCGCCAACACGAATCCGCGCTACGCCGGCATGGGCACGACGCTGGTTCTGGCAGTCTTCAGAGAACAGAGTCTGCTGCTTGGACACGTCGGCGACTCGCGCGCCTACCGCTTGCGGGAAGGGCAACTCGTTCAGTTGACGCGTGACCATTCGTTGCTGCAGGAACAGATCGATGCAGGTCTACTGACGCCCGAGGAAGCCGTCTTCAGCAGCAACAAGAATCTGGTGACGCGGGCTGTGGGCGTCGAGGACACGGTGATGCTGGAAGTCCATCAGCATGAGCTGCTGCCGGGCGACCAGATCCTGCTGTGCAGCGATGGGCTGTCCGACATGGTCGATGACGCCAGCGTAGCGCAGGTGTTGCAAAGCCACGAAGACCTGCCCGAGGCGGCGCAGGCGTTGGTCGACGCAGCCAATGACATGGGCGGCAAGGATAATATTGCGATCGTTCTGGTTCGCGCGGAAAGTCGCACCAAGCCATGGGCGTGGTGGCCATTCAGTCGTAACAATGGGCGCCGTTGAGACGGCCCGCTACAAATAAGACAGGACTCGAGGTCAAGCATGGGCAAGCTGGTGGTGTCGCTCGACGGCGTGGTGATCAAGGAAGTGCAGGTCACCAAGGACAAGACCACGCTCGGCCGTCGGCCGTACAACGACATCGTCATCGACAACCTGGCGGTCAGCGGCGAGCACGCCGTGCTGCAGATGGTTGGCGCGGATGTCTTCATCGAGGATCTGAACTCGACCAACGGCACGTACATCAACGGCAAGGCGATCAAGAAGCAGCTGCTCTCGCACAGCGATGTGATCGAAGTCGGGAAGTACAAGATCAAGTATCTGGTCGAGGACAACGCCGACTACGAGAAGACGATGATCCTGCGCCCGGGCACGGCCCCGAGCAGCGGTTTTGGATTGCCGTCCTCCTTCGGAGGCCTGGGCCCGGCGCCGGTGTCGACCGCGCCCGCCGCCATCAAGGTGCTCAATGGGCCGGCCGCCGGCCGTGAGGTCACTCTGACCAAGGTGGTCACCACGGTCGGCAAGCCCGGCGTGCAGGTGGCGTCGATCACCAAGCGGCCCAGCGGTTATGTCTTCGCGCACGTCGAGGGGGGCGCCAGACCGGTGGTCAACGGCGCGCCTCTGACCGCCGAGTCGGTCCCGCTGAAAAACGGAGACGTGATCGAGTTGGCCGGCACGCAGATGCAATTCGTGCAGGTCTGACGCGTCGCTCCGCAGATCCGGTCAAAGGGGCTCGCGAGCCC
>NZ_VOSR01000178.1:0-1266 GCF_007997345.1 Mitsuaria sp. TWR114 | reverse complement strand
CCAGCACCTTCAGGCCGACCGCCGCCGGCAGCGGGTCGGAGACATGGGTCGTGTAGAAGAGGAAGCCGCGCTCATGGCAGCGCTCCTCGATCTCGGCGGTGGTGAGCACCGCCGCCAGCGGAATGCCCGCGCCCAGCGTCTTGGACAGCGTCAGGATGTCCGGCGTCACGCCGTCGCGCTCGCACGCGAACATCGTCCCGGTGCGCCCGATGCCGGTCTGCGCCTCGTCGACGATGAGCAGCATCTCCCGCTCGCGGCATTTCTGCTGCAGCGCGCGCAGGTAGCCGGGCGGCAGGTCGATCAGGCCGCCCGAACTGAGGATCGGCTCGGCGATGAAGGCCGCCAGGTTGCCGCTGGACTGCCGGTCGATCAGGTCGAAGGCGTAGTCCAGCTCGGCTTGCCAGGCCTCGGGCCCCAGGCCGCCGAAGCGCGGCCGGTAGGGATTGGGCGCGGGAATCGCGAAGGAACCGACCGCCGCCGGCCCATAGCCCTTGCGGCCGGCGCAGTAGGTCGCCGAGGCCGCCGCGCCGGTCATGCCGTGCCAGGACTGCGCGAAGCCCACCACCTCGTAGCGGCCGGTGTAGAGCTTGGCCAGCTTGATCGCCGCCTCGTTCGATTCGGCACCGGTGCTCAGCAGCATCGCGCGCTCGAGCCCTGCTGGCGCGACCTCCGCCAAGCGGGTCGCCAGGTCGACCACCGGGCGGCTCAGCATGCCGCTGAAGAGGTGGTCCAGTCCGGCGGCGTGCTCGGCGATGACCGTGGCGATCTCCGCGTGCCCGTGGCCGAGCAGCGCGCTCATCTGGCCGGAAGTGAAGTCCAGGATCGCGCGGCCGTCGGCGTCGTAGACGAAGCTGCCGCGGGCGCGCTCGATGATCAGCGGCTCGAAGCTGCCGCCGTAGCGGATCAGGTGCTGGCGTGAACGCGCCCAGAAGCTCGGGTCGGCATTGCGTGACATCGGGTCCTCCCATCAACGATGAACCCGGCGAGCGTACGGAGCGGGCCGTCGCCGCGGAAGCCAATTGTTTTGATGCGATCCATCAGCGGCGCAGGGGAGCGGCGACCCGGCCCGGCGACGAACGGCGCGTGGGTCAGGCGGTGGGCAGGAACTTCCGCACGTGCGCCGCGAACGCGGCGGTCAGCGGCGTCGGCCGCTCCCGGTCGAAGGCCAGCGTCAGCGCGACCGCGGGCAGCGGCGGCAGGCCGTGGGCCTCCTCGAGGATCTCCAGGTCGTCGGGCACGGCGGTGCGGGTCAGCACCGTCACCGCC
>NZ_VOSR01000177.1:0-3088 GCF_007997345.1 Mitsuaria sp. TWR114 | reverse complement strand
CCAGCGCCTGGCGCAGCGGCTCGACGAGCTCTATCGCGGCCTGACCTTCGGCGACCTGAAGTCACGCCCCCATGCGCCGGACCTGATGGTGACCGCTACCGACCTCACCACCGGCGCCCCCTTCGATTTCACGCCCGAGCAGTTCGGCCTGATCTGCTCGGACCTGGACCGCACGCCGCTGTCGTTCGCGGTCGCCGCCTCGTCGGCGGTGCCCATCCTGCTGTCGCCGATGACCCTGAAGAACCACGCCGGCGAGTGCGCCCCCGCGGCGACGCCACCGCGCGGCCCGGCGACGTCCGACGACTACCGCACCCGGCTGCTGGCGCTGAGCGCGCAAAGCTACCGCGACGCCAAGGAGCGGCCGTACATCCACCTCGTGGACGGCGGGGTCTCCGACAACACCGGCGCGCGGCTGATGCTGGACCGGCTGCTGGCCGGCGGCTCGATCGCCTCGTCCTTCCCGGACGCGCCGCCCGGCTCGATCCACCGGATGGTCCTGATCACCGTGAACTCGGAGCGCGACCTGGCCGAGCGCATCGACGCCAGCGACCAGGTGCCGTCGACGGGGCAGGTCATCGAGACCCTGGTCTTCGGCGCCGGCGCGCGCGAGACGCAGGTGACGCTGGCCATGCTCAACGACGACCACCGTCGCTGGCAGGCGGAACTGATGCGCACGCGCGGCACGCCGGGGAGTCCCTTCGCGGCGGACGCCGAGCTCCACATCGTCAGCGTGAGCCTGCATGACGTGCCGGACGACAAGATCCGCCACAGCCTGCTGCGCGTGCCGACGGCCTTCACCATCGAGGGCCGCGACGTGCAGGAGCTGCAGAAGGCCGGTGCCGAGGCGCTGCGTTCGGCCCCCGCGTTCATCCGCTTGAGGGAAAGCCTGGGCCGGCTGAAGTGAGGCGCGGCGGGCGCCGCAGCGTCCGCCCGGCGCGCCCCTCGATGCTCACTTCGGCGCCATCCGGATCGCGCCGTCCAGGCGGATCACCTCGCCGTTGAGCATGTCGTTGGTGACGATCTGGTGGACCAGCTTGGCGTAGTCCTCCGGGCGGCCCAGGCGGGACGGGAAGGGCACGCTCGCGGCCAGCGCGTCCTGCACCTCCTGCGGCATGCCGAACAGCATCGGCGTGCCGAAGATGCCGGGGGCGATCGTCATGTTGCGGATGCCGTTGCGGGCCAGGTCACGCGCGATCGGCAGCGTCATGCCGACGACGCCGCCCTTGGAGGCCGCATAGGCCGCCTGGCCCATCTGGCCGTCATAGGCGGCGACCGAGGCGGTCGAGATCAGGACGCCGCGCTCGCCGGTGGGCTCGGGTTCGTTCCGGCTCATCGCCTCGGCGGCCAGGCGGATCATGTTGAAGCTGCCGACCAGGTTGACGGTGATGACCTTGGAGAAGGTCGCCAGCGCATGCGCGCCGTCCTTGCCGATCGTCTTGGCGGCCGGCGCGATGCCGGCGCAGTTCACCAGGCCCATCAGCTTGCCCAACGAAACCGCCTTGGCGACGACCGCCTGCGCGTCGGCCTCCTGGCTGACGTCGCACTTGACGAAGGCGCCGTTCAGCTCCCGGGCCAGGGCTTCGCCGCGCTCGACCTGCAGGTCGGCGATGACGACGGTCGCGCCTTCGCGCGCCAGCATGCGGGCCGTGCCCTCGCCGAGTCCCGACGCGCCGCCGGTGACGATGAAGACCTTGTTCGCGATGTCCATGGGATGTCTCCTTCCAGGGGGTTCCTGTGTCCGGGCGGCGGCGAGGCGGCCGCGCGTCGGCTGGTTGCCGTTGACGTAAACGTCAATTGTCGGCGGAAAAATGGCGACCTCGTGGGCCGCCATCGTTGCTGTCGCGACGCGCGCGTCGCGGATCGTCGGGTCTCAGCCCAGCGCGGCGAGGGCGCGGCTGGTGATCTCGTCGACCGTGCCGATGCCTTCGATGCGGCGGTACTGCGGCGCCTGCGCGTCACCGCTGGCGGCCCAGGTCGAGTAGTAGTCCACCAGCGGGCGGGTCTGGGCCTGGTACACCTCGAGCCGCTTCTTGACGGTCTCTTCCTTGTCGTCGTCGCGCTGGATCAGGTCCTCGCCGGTGACATCGTCCTTGCCGGCGACCTTGGGCGGGTTGAACTTGGTGTGATAGGTGCGACCCGAGCCGACGTGCACGCGGCGGCCGCTCATGCGCTCGATGATGGCGGCGTCAGGGACGTCGATCTCGAGCACGAAATCAAGCTTCACGCCGGCGGCCTTCATCGCGTCGGCCTGCGGGATGGTGCGGGGGAAGCCGTCGAACAGGAAACCCTTGGCGCAGTCCGGCTGCGCGATGCGCTCCTTGACCAGGCCGATGATGATGTCGTCGCTGACGAGGCCGCCGGCGTCCATCACCTTCTTGGCCGCGACGCCGAGTTCGGTGCCCGCCTTGACGGCGGCGCGCAGCATGTCTCCGGTGGAGATCTGCGGGATACCGAACTTTTGGCAGATGAAAGCCGCCTGGGTGCCTTTACCGGCGCCAGGGGCGCCCAGAAGAATCAGTCGCATGGGTCTCCTCGATATGGGGAGAGGGCGCGCCGCACGGGTCGACGCGCCCTCGAAAACTGCGGGCGAGGATAGCACGGGCCTGCCTACGCCCCGCTGACGCGACCGTCGAATGACAGGGCCCGTCACCCGGTCGGGCCAGGGCCGCGATTCAGCTCGCCATCAGCTGTCTGACGCGTTCCAGGTCCTCGGGCGTGTCCACGCCGGGGCCGGGCCGCTCGTCGCTGACATGCACCGCGATGCGCTCGCCGTGCCACAGCACGCGCAACTGCTCGAGGGCCTCGATCTGCTCCAGCGGCGAGACGGCCAGCGTCGGGAAGCGGCGCAGGAAACCGGCGCGATAGGCATACAGGCCGACGTGGCGCAGGACCGCCCCCGGCTTGATGCGGGCGCCGCCGCCTGGCGCGTCCCGCCACCAGGGGATGGGCGCGCGGGAGAAATACAGCGCCAGGCCTTGCGCGTCGGTCACCAGCTTCACCACGTTCGGATTCGCGAACTCGGCGTCGTCGTCGATCGCGTGCGCGACCGTCGCCATCGCGCACTGCGGCCGCGCGGCCAGCAGCTCGG
>NZ_VOSR01000176.1:0-2062 GCF_007997345.1 Mitsuaria sp. TWR114 | reverse complement strand
CGGCGTGCTCGCCGCAGCGCTGCTGCTGCCGGGGCTGCAGCCAGCGGCGCAGGCCGAGACCGCGCCCGAACAGGCCGAGGTCGCCGTCAAGCTGCTGTCCTACCGCGACCGCCAGCCCGGCTTCGATCGCATCAAGGTGACCGCGCCGTCGGTCTACCTGATGGTGCCGGTGGCCGGCCGCTGGTCGGTCGAGGGCTCGCTGGTGACCGACAGCGTCTCCGGTGCCTCGCCGCGCTTCCACAGCGCCGTCTCGGGCGCCTCGCGGCTGGACGAGGAACGCAAGGCCGGCGACATCCGCGTCACGCGCTACAACGACCGCGACGCGTGGTCCGTCGGCGCGGCCTACTCGACCGAGCACGACTACCGCTCGCGCACGGTCTCGGCCGACTACCGGCGCTCCAGCGAGGACAACAACACCACCTGGAACATCGGCGCCGCCTTCGGCGACGACTGGATCGGCTCCTCCAACGACCCGACGCTCAGCCGCGGCCGCAACACCACGCAGCTGACCGCCGGCGTGACCCAGGCCTGGACCGCGGTGGACCTGGTGCAGCTGAGCCTGGGCGCGAGCTGGGGCCACGGCATGTACTCGGACCCCTACAAGTTCCCGGACCGCCGCCCGGACCGGCGCGAGCAGTACACGGTGATGGCGCGCTGGAACCATCACTTCAGCGACTGGCGCGCGACGCTGCGCAGCAGCTGGCGCTATTACGCCGACAGCTTCGGCGTGCGCGCCAACACGGTCGAGACCGCCTGGGTGCAGCCGCTCGCCGGCGGCTGGACGCTGACGCCGATGCTGCGCTACACGACGCAGCGCGCGGCCAAGTTCTATTACGACCCGGTCTACGACCCCGCGCTCGGCGCGCCCTTCCCGCCCGGCTACACCGCCACCTCGCCGCGGTACCTGTCCGGCGACCAGCGCCTGTCGGCCTTCGGCGCGATCACCGCCGGGCTCAAGGTCGCCTACGAGTTCGCGCCGCGCTGGACCGCCGACATCAGCCTCGAGCACTACGAGCAGCGCGCCGCCTGGCGCCTGGGCGGCAGCGGCTCGCCGGGTCTGGACCGCTTCCAGGCCGACTGGCTGCAGATCGGCCTCTCGCACAAGTTCTGAGGCCACGACGATGCTGCGCGACGCCACGACCTCGCCGCCCTCGGCGGCGGCCCCGGCGGCTCCCCTGCCGCCGGACGGCCTCGCCGAACGGGAGCATCGCCACGCCTTCACGGCGATGGCCTCGCCCAACGAGATCGTGCTGGCCGGCGTCCCGCCGGCGCAGGCCGCCGACGCCTGCGCCTTCGCCGAGGCCGAGGTCCGCCGCATCGAGCGCAAGTACTCGCGCTACCGCGACGACAGCGTGATCTCGGCGATCAACGCGCGCGCGGGCCGCGGCGGCGTGACCGTCGACGCCGAGACCGCGCACCTGCTCGACTTCGCCGCCGAGCTGCATCGCCAGAGCGACGGCCTCTTCGACCTCACCAGCGGCTGCCTGCGCCGCGCCTGGGACTTCAAGGCCGGCCGCGAGCCCTCGCCCGACGCGCTGGCCTTGCAGCTCGCGCGCATCGGCTGGCACCGCGTGCAGTGGGACGGCCGCGCCATCGCGCTGCCGCAGGCCGGCATGGAGATCGACTTCGGCGGCATCGGCAAGGAATACGCCGCCGACCGCGCCGTCGCGGTGCTGCGCGAGCTCGGCTTGCGCCATGGCTTCGTGAACCTGGGCGGCGACCTGCGCGTGCTCGGCCCGCGTCCGGACGGCCAGCCCTGGGTCTTCGCCATCCGGCATCCGCGGCGCGAGCACGAGGTCTGCGCGCGCATCGC
Source organism: Mitsuaria sp. TWR114 (assembly GCF_007997345.1). NCBI lineage: Bacteria > Pseudomonadati > Pseudomonadota > Betaproteobacteria > Burkholderiales > Sphaerotilaceae > Roseateles > Mitsuaria sp. TWR114. The sequence goes on along the minus strand of NZ_VOSR01000176.1, from coordinate 249 downwards.
GCTGGGCAGCGGCGCCCTGGCCACCAGCGGCGACTACGAGCGCTTCTTCATCGCGGCCGACGGCCGGCGCTGCTGCCACATCCTCGATCCGCGCACCGGGCAGCCGGTGCGCCACTGGCAGGCCGTCAGCGTGGTCGCGCCGCTGTGCATCGCCGCCGGCGCCCTGGCCACGATGGCGATGCTGATCGGCGCGCCGGCCGCCACGCGGCTGAGCACGCCGGGCGTGGGCTTCCTGCTGATCGATGCCGA
>NZ_VOSR01000175.1:0-24661 GCF_007997345.1 Mitsuaria sp. TWR114 | reverse complement strand
CGCGCGGCGCAGGCCGATGGCTACCTCAACTACCGCGTCTTCGAGCGCCGCCGGCCCGGCGACCTGCCGCCCGACCGCGACCAGCTGCTGCCCATCCGCCTGATCGCGCCGTATGGCCGCAATCGCGCGGCGATGGGCGCCAACATCCGCAGCATTCCGCAGGCGCGCGCAGCCCAGGACCGCGCCATCGCCACCGGCCAGCCGGCGGCCACCGAGAGCTTCCCGCTGTCGCAGGATGTCGGCGTGACCCTGATGGGCGTGGTGGTCTACCGCGCGCTGTACGAGGGCGGTTCGACCGAGCCGCGCGACGCCGCCGGACGACCGCGGCGCCCGCTCGGCGTGGCCTTCGCCACGCTGCGCCCGGAAGCGCTGCTGCGCGGCGCCCTGCCGGCCCGCGCCAGCCGGCTCGACTACTGCCTGCTCGATGCCACGCCCGGCGGCCAGCGCCCGCTGCTGGCCGGCGACGCGCGCTGCCTGCAACTGCCCGCCGCGCTGCCGAGCCAGTCGCGCGAACTGGACTTCGCCGGCCGGGCCTGGCGCCTGGTCGTCTACAGCCCCACCGGCCTGCCGGCGCTCGAGGGCAGCGCCGCCCTGCCCTTCGCGATCGCCGGCCTGACCGGCACCGCGCTGCTGGGCCTGCTGCTGCTCACCATCACCGGCACCACGGCCCGCGTGGCACGCCGCGTCGAAGAAGCCCGGCTGCGGCTGCGCGACAGCGAGGAGCGCTTCCGGACCATCGTCGAGCACGCGCCCATCGGCGTGGTGTCCTGCGACCTCCAGGCGCGGCCGCAGGAGATCAATCCCTATTTCTGCCAGCTGCTTGGCATGAGCGTCGAGCAACTGAAGGCGCGCTCGGTGATGGCGATCACCCACCCCGACGACCGGGCGGAGGACAGCCGGCTGGGCATGGCGCTGATCCGCGGCGAACTTGGCCGCTACAGCCGCATCAAGCGCTACATCGGCGCCCAGGGGCAGGTCATCACGGTGCGCGCCACCGTCAGCCTGCTGCGCGATGCCCAGGGCCAGCCCTACCGGCTGCTGGGCGTCGTCGAGGACATCGGCGAGCAGTTGCGGCTGGCGGAACTGGAGCGCGTGCATGAGGCGGAGCTCGCCGCCAACCGCGCCAAGAACGAGTTCCTCTCGCGCATGAGCCACGAACTGCGCACGCCGCTGAACGCGATGCTGGGATTCGCCCAGCTGCTCGAGGCCGACCACGACCCCATCCTCAGCCCCCGGCAGCGCGGCTGGCTGGCGCAGATCCAGCAGTCGGGCTGGCACCTGCTGCAGATGATCGACGACACGCTGGACCTGTCGCGGCTCGACGCCGGCCAGTTGCGCGTGCGGATCGAGCACCTCGACCTGGAGCCGATCGCGGCGGACAGCCTGGCGATGGTCGAGTCGCAGCGGCGGCGGCTGGGGGTGTCGATCGAGGTCGAGCTGGACTCCGACGCCTGCGAGCTGCGCGCCGACGCCACCCGGCTCAAGCAGGTGCTGACCAACCTGCTCAGCAACGCGGTCAAGTACAACCGTCCCGGCGGGCAGGTGTGGCTCCGCGCCCGGCGGGTGGGGGACTCGATGGTCGAACTGAGCGTCGCCGACACCGGCCCCGGCCTCAGCGACGCCCAGAAGACGCAGCTCTTCCAGCCCTTCAACCGTCTGGGCCGGGAGGTCGGTGCCATCGAGGGCACCGGGATCGGGCTGGTCATCACGCAGCGCCTGCTCGCGCTGATGGACAGCCAGCTCCAGGTGGACAGCGCGCCGAACAAGGGGTCCACCTTCAGCTTCCTGCTGCCGGTTTCTTCGGCAAATCAATGACTTAAGTCGGCCCTAAGACGGCAAGTTCACACTGATTTGAGCAGGTAGCCCTTCCTGGACTGACCTGTTTTTGGGAGCTTTAGCACTCGCCGCCCATGAGTGCTAATATCCCCAACCATCGAGCCGGAAGACCGGCCCGAGACAGGAGAAACGAACACATGTCCAACAGCCTTGCATTGAAGGTGCGCGATCCCTGGTCCCTGGTGCCGTCGCTCGGCAACCTGGATGCGTACATCACGGCGATCAACCGCGTCCCGCTGCTGACGGCCGAGGAAGAGAAGGACTACGCCACGCGCCTGAAGGAAAAGGGCGACGTGGAAGCGGCCGGCCGGCTGGTGCTGTCGCACCTGCGCCTGGTGGTGTCGATCTCGCGCCAGTACCTGGGCTACGGGCTGCCGCAGGGCGACCTGATCCAGGAAGGCAACGTCGGCCTGATGAAGGCGGTCAAGCGCTTCGACCCGGACCAGAACGTGCGCCTGGTGTCGTACGCCATGCACTGGATCAAGGCCGAGATCCACGAGTACATCCTGAAGAACTGGCGCATGGTCAAGGTCGCGACGACCAAGGCGCAGCGCAAGCTGTTCTTCAACCTGCGCTCGATGAAGCATGCGCTGAAGGAAGGCGCCGAGAACCAGCAGCGCGCGTCGCTGACCGAAAGCGAGATCGCCCGCGTAGCGGAGGAGCTCAACGTCAAGCGCGAGGACGTGCTGGAGATGGAGACGCGCCTGTCCGGCGGCGACGTGGCCCTGGAGCCGCAGACCGACGATGACGGCGAGACCTTCGCGCCGATCGCCTACCTGGCGGACGACACGCAGGAACCGACCCGCGTGATCGAGTCGCGCTCCCGCGACCGCCTGGCCAGCGACGGCCTGCAGCAGGCGCTGGAGGTGCTGGATCCGCGCAGCCGCCGCATCGTCGAGGAGCGCTGGCTGAAGGTGAACGACGACGGCTCGGGCGGCATGACGCTGCATGAACTGGCCGCCGAATACGGCGTCTCCGCCGAGCGCATCCGCCAGATCGAGGTCGCGGCGATGAAGAAGATGCGCAAGGCGATGGTCGCCGAGACCGCCTGAGCCCTCCTGAGCCCTTCTGACGGCGGCCCGCTGGCGACCGTCGCCAGCACCACGAGAAAGGCCCCGCGATGCGGGGCCTTCTTCATTGCGGGGTCGCGCTCACTGGCCGGCGATCAGCGCCTTGATGTCCGACATCAGCGCCGTCGCCCCCGCGCCATACCGGGAGAACACCCGCACCCGCCCCTGCGGGTCGAACAGGAAGCTCGCGGCGGTGTGGTCCATCGTGTAGCTGTCGGGCGTCTTGCCGGGGACCTTGGCGTAGTAGATCTTGAACTCCTTGGCCACGTCCTTGAGCTGCTCGGGCGAGCCGCGCAGCGCGACGAAGCCCGGGTCGAAGCTCTCCAGGTAGGCCTTGAGCAGTTCCGGCTTGTCCCGCTCGGGGTCGACGGTGATGAACACGCCCTGCACCTTGTCGCCGTCGGCGCCCAGCGCCTTCTTCACCTGGGCCAGTTCGGCCAGCGTCGTCGGGCAGACGTCGGGGCACTGGGTGAAGCCGAAGAACACGACCACCACCTTGCCCTTGAAGTCCTCGAGGGTGCGGGTGCGGCCGTTCTGGTCCGGCAGGCTGAAGCCGCGCGCATAGGCCGCGCCGGTCAGGTCCACGCCCTGGAAGCTGGCCTTGGGCGCCGAGGAGAAACCCAGCTTGTCGCAGCCCGCCAGCAGCGCCGCGCCCACCGCGCCGAGGGCGCCCAGTCCGAGAAAACGTCGCGAGATCATCAGCACATCCGATCCGTAGGAAGGTCGCCAGCGCGCGCGTCCGCGGCTCAGCCGAGCCAGGGACTGAGGTAGTGATCCAGCAGCAGCGCACCGAACAGCAGCGACAGGTGCAGGATCGAGAACAGGAAGGTCTTGCGCGCCAGCGCCTCCGAATAGGCCTTCCAGAGCTTGAACGCGTGATGGCAGAACATCAGGCCGAGCACGATCGCCGCGGCCAGGTAGAGCCAGCCGCTCATGCCGGTGAGGAAGGGCAGCAGCGTCGCCGCGAACAGGATCCAGGTGTAGAGGAAGATCTGCAGCCGCGTGAAGGCATTGCCGTGCGTCACCGGCAGCATCGGCAGGCCGGCCTTGCGGTAGTCCTCGCTGCGGTACAGCGCCAGCGCCCAGAAGTGCGGCGGCGTCCACAGGAAGATGATCAGGCACATCAGCCAGGCCTCGGCGCCGAGCTCGCCGCGCATCGCGGCCCAGCCCAGCACCGGCGGCATCGCGCCCGAGGCGCCGCCGATCACGATGTTCTGCGGCGTCATCGGCTTGAGGATGACGGTGTAGACGATGGCGTAGCCCACGAAGGTGGCGAAGGTCAGCCACATCGTCAGCGGGTTCACCAGCAGGTACAGGATGGCCGAGCCCAGCGCGCACAGCCCGGCCGAGAACAGCAGCGTCTGGTTGCGGCTGAGCTCGCCGCGCGCGGTGGGGCGCCAGGCGGTGCGCTTCATCTTGGCGTCGATGTGCTGCTCGATCAGGCAGTTGAAGGCCGCCGCGGCGCCCGCCACCAGCCAGATGCCGGCCGTGCCGGCGATCAGCCGCACCCACTCGTCGCCCTGCGGCAGCCCGGGGATCGCCAACGCCATGCCGATGACCGCGCAGAACACGATCAGCTGCACGACCTTGGGCTTGGTCAGTTGGTAGAACTGCCACCAGCGGGAGGGCATGGCGGCCTGCGTCGCGGAACTCATTTCGAACCCATCGTCAGGAGGCCGGCGCGCTGCGCCGCCGGCTCGATCACGGTCGACGATCTGCCGGCACGCAGCCGCGCCAGCAGGATCGCGCACATCAGCAGCAGCGCCGCGGCGCCGCCGGTATGGGCGAGCGCGGCCACCAGCGGCCAGCCCAGCACCACGTTGGACAGCCCGGAAGCCAGCTGCCATCCGCCCACCGCCAGCAGGCGGCGCGCCCAGCGGCGGCCTTCGCCGCCGGCGCCCTGGCCGCCCGGGCCGCTCTGCCCGTCCTGGCGCCACAGCGCCCAGGCCAGCGCCAGCAGCGCCGCGAACATCACCATCGCGCCGGCGCGATGCGCCAGGTGGATGGCGGTCAGCGCCTCGAAGGGCAACCAGTCGCCATGGGCGCCGCGTCCCAGTTCGCGCCACAGCGTGAAGCCGTGCTGGAAGTCGGTCGGCGGCAGCCATTGCCCCTGGCAGGTCGGGAAATCCTGGCAGGCCAGCACCGCATAGTTCGTGCTGACCCAGCCGCCCAGCGCCACCTGCGCGATCGCCAGGCCGGTGAAGGCCAGCACCGCCCGCCGCAGACCGGCCGGCCAGCGCAGCGGCTTGGGCGCGTAGGACTCGGCCTGCCAGGCCAGCAGCATCAGCAGGCCCAGCGCCAGCAGCAGGTGCAGGGTGACGATCGCCGGGAACAGCTTCATGGTCACGGTCCAGGCGCCGAAGAGCCCCTGCACCAGCACCCATGCGAGCGACAGCGTCGCCCACCAGGGCGAGGGCGTGGCCTCGCCGGTGCGGCGGCCGCGCCGCCAGACCCACCAGCTCAGCCCGGCCAGCACGACCAGCAGGAAGCCGACTCCGCCCGCCATGTAGCGGTGCAGCATCTCCATCCAGGCCTTGCCGTGCGTCACCGGGCCGGTGGGCATCGCCGTCTGCGCGGCGAGGATCTCGGCCTTCGCCCCGATCGGCGAGGCGCTGCCGTAGCAGCCCGGCCAGTCCGGGCAGCCCAGGCCGGAATCGGTCAGCCGCGTCAGCGCGCCGATCAGGATCAGGTCGAAGGTCAGGAAGGTCGCCAGCACCGTCAGCGCGCGCAGCCGCCGCGCGGCCGTGTCGCCGCGGTGGCGCCATTGCCACGCCAGCAGCGGCACCGCGCCGACGAGCGCGGCCATCGCCAGCAGCTCCAGCAGCGGCTCGAAATCGAAACCGATCGCCAATCCGTTCATGCGCGCGGGTCCTGTTCCTTGCGATCGTCAGCGGCCCGGCTTGTCCCAGCCGGCGTTGGCGCGCATCAGGCGCTCCAGGTCCTTCTTCACCGCGGACGGTTCCGGCGTCGCCGGCGTGCGCAGCATCCAGCGCCCCATCGGGTCGACCAGGAACAGGTGCTCACCCATCCGGTGCCCAGGCGCGGCCATCAGCCAGGCCTCGATCCCCGCGCGCGGGGCGCGCAGCACCGTCGCCGGCGCGCCATGCGCCGTGAGCGCGTCGATCTGCGCCGGCGTCAGCGCGACGTCGTCCGGCACCAGCACCAGCTTGTCGAGCCGGTCGCGGTCCTTGCCGAGCATCTCGCGCAGCTGGCGCTGCATGAACAGCATGCGCTCGCAGCCCTCGTCGCAGGCGCGGTCCGGCACGTAGGTCAGCAGCACTGGCCGTGGAGCGAGGCGGCGGCCACCGGCGCGCCCTTCAGGTCGGTCAGCGCCAGCGAGAGCGGCAGGTCGCGCGTGGGCTGGATCAGGTCGCCGTAGGCGCGGCCGCGCAGGTCCAGCACGTAGAAGCTGAAGTAGGACGCGACCACCGGCGCCGCGCAGACCAGCAGCACCAGCCACAGCGTCCAGCGCGAGCGCTTGGGAGGGTCGAGGTCGGGCATCGGCACCGAGTGCACCGCCAGCGTCACCGGGCCGTCCGGCGGCAGCGGCGTGTCGACCGGCGCCGGGGCCGCGTCCTGGCCGTGTGCGCGGCCGTCGTGGCCGCCGTGGCCGTCATTGCGTCCGTCATTGCGCTCGTCACGCATGGCGCTGCTCATCGGCGGATTCGTCGGCGCGGGCGGCTCGGCCAGCCCGATGGGGAGCGAGGACTTGGAACCAGACATAAAGACCCAGGATCAGCGCCGCGAGCGCAAACCATTGAAACGCGTACCCGTAATGCTTGTGGACGTCGACGGCCGGCGGCGGCCAGTGGCGGCGCAGGCCGTCCGCGCCATCTGCACCGTTCACGCCGCCCGCGCCCGGCGCGGCGCCCGTCGCCGCGTCCGGCTCCGTCTGGAGCAGCACCAGCGGCAGCAGGCGCAGGCCCGTCTCGGCCTGGAAGGCCGCGAGGTCGACATTCTGCCGGATCGGTCCCCCTTGCGCGTCCTGCCCCAGCGCATAGGCGCGCGATGCCGACAGCGCCAGCCGGCCGGCGATCCGCACATCGCCCGTGGGCGTGGCCACCGGCGGCAGCGCCTCGCGCCGCGCGGCATTGCGGGGCGCCCAGCCGCGCTGGACCAGGATGGCCTCGTCGCGGCCGGCCAGTTTCAGCGGCGTCACGACGTAGAAGCCGGTGTGGCCATCCATCACCCGGTTGTCGAGGTAGACCGTGTGCGCCACGTCCCAGCGCCCGGCGAGGTCGGCGCGGCGATGCTCGAGCCCCGGCGCGGGCGGCTCGGCCGCGGACGGCAGCGCGGCGGTCGCCAGCGGCGCTTCCCGGCCGCGTTCGTCGATCGCCCGTTGCATCGCCTTTTTCTGGTCGGCGCGATCGAGTTGCCAGACGCCGAGCGCGAGCGCCGCCGCCACGCCGGCCAGCGTCGCGATCACCACGACGCCATGCCGCCTTCGGGGCCGGCCCGATGGCTGGGTCGGGTCGCGGTGGGAATAATCGTCCGCCATGAAAGTCATCGTCCTCATCGCGTTCATCGGCATCCTGGGCGCGCTGTTCTCCGCCGGCGTCCTGATGCTGCGCAAGCAGAAGGGCAAGGCCACCATGGCCCGCGCGCTGGCGGTGCGCGTCGGACTGTCGGTGGCGCTGTTCCTGTTCATCCTCTTCAGCGCCTGGATGGGCTGGATCCATCCGACCGGGCTGCCTCTTGGCAAGTGACCGGTAAATGACCGGCAAGTGACCGGTCGAAAACACAAAGCGCCGCTTCGAGCGGCGCTTTGTCGTTCAGCGGCGGACCGCGCCGGTCCGCGCGATCACATCCAGTAGACGATGACGTACAGGCCCAGCCAGACCACGTCCACGAAGTGCCAGTACCAGGCCGCGCCCTCGAAGCCGAAGTGGCGCTCCGGCGTGAAGTGGCCCTTCATCAGCCGCAGCGTGATGAACAGCAGCATCAGCATGCCGACGAACACGTGGAAGCCGTGGAAGCCGGTCAGCATGAAGAAGGTCGAGCCGAAGATGCCCGAGCTCAGCTTCAGGTTCAGCTCCTGGTACGCATGCCAGTACTCGTAACCCTGGAAGCACAGGAACACGAAACCCAGCAGCACCGTCGCCCACATCCAGCCGATCGTCTTGGCGCGCTGGCCGGCGATCAGCGCATGGTGGGCGATGGTCAGCGTCACGCCGGAGGTCAGCAGCAGCGCGGTGTTGATCGTGGGGATCGGCCACGGACCCATCGTCGAGAACGGATCCACCGTGCCCGCCGGCGAGGCCGTCGCGCCGGCCGCCACGCTGGGCCACAGGCCGTTGAAGTCGGGCCACAGCAGCGCGTTGTCCAGGCTGCCCAGCGTCGGAATGCTGTAGCCGCGCGACCAGAACAGCGCCCCGAAGAACGCGGCGAAGAACATCACCTCCGAGAAGATGAACCAGCCCATGCTCCAGCGGAAGGACAGGTCGATCCGGTCGCTGTACTGGCCGCTCTCGCTCTCGTGGATCGCGTCGCCGAACCACTGCTTCAGCGTGAAGGCCCACCACAGCAGGCCGAACAGCAGCGACCACTTGCCCCAGTCGTGGCCGTTGACCCACTGCCCCGCGCCCAGGATCACCCAGAACAGGCCGAAGGCGGCCATCGCCGGGTGCCGGGACGGGCCGGGCACGAAGTAATAAGGCTGATTGCCATGAGTCGTCGTTGCCGACATGCGTTCTTCTCCTCGAACTCAGTTCTCAGTTCATTGCCGCACCGCTGCTTACCACCCAGCGGACCAGCAGGATCAATCCCAGCACGAACAGGACCGCCGCGAGCACCCCCGCCACGATCACGTGCAGCGGATTGAGCTGCGACACATCCTGCTCGTAGTCCGAGCCCTTCCTCACGCCGAAGAAGGACCAGGCCACCGCCCGCAGCGTGCCCAGGAAGGATCCGCGGCGCTGCATCGCCCGCTTCAGATCCTCGCCCGGCTTGAGCTCGTCGGCCATCGTCGTTTCCACCGTCCGGCGTTCAGGCGCTCAGGCGCCCGGCCGCCCCTTCGGATCCACCGGCGCCGCCGCCTGCGCCTTGCCCTTCCCCGCCACCTCGAAGAAGGTGTACGACAGCGTGATCGTGCGCACGTCCTTCGGGATCTTGGGGTCGATGACGAACACCACCGGCCATTCCTTCTGCTCGCCCGGCTTGAGCGTGTATTCGTTGAAGCAGAAGCACTCCAGCTTGTTGAAGTAGGGCGTCGCCTGTTTGGGCGCGTAGCTTGGGATCGCCTGCGCCGACATGGTCCGCTGCTGGATGTTCTGGAAGGTGTACATCACCGTCGTCAGCTCGCCCGGGTGGACCGTCAGGTGGCGCTTGGCCGGCTTGAAGTCCCAGGGGCCGCGGGCGTTGGCGTCGAACTCGATCGTGATCTGGCGGCTGTAGTCGATCTGCGTGTTCTTCACGTCCTCGGCGCGCACCGCATGCTGGCGCTCGGACAGCGACAGCACGTTGATGCCCAGCGCCGTGCAGATCGCGCGGTACATCGGCACCAGCGCATAACCGAAGCACGACATCACCGCCACCACGACCAGCAGCTTGCCGGTCATCCGCAGGTTCTCCCTGCGGATCCAGGCGGCGAGCTTGCTGGCGGGCGGGCTGCTCATGGCGATCTCGGGGCGACCGGAGCCGGCGCGTTCAGGTCGCGCCGTACAACGCGATCTTGGCCACGAAGCCGATCGCGAAGACGGCGGCCACGCTGGCCAGGATCAGCGCCAGGCGCAGGTTGCTCTTGCGTTGCTCGGGCGTCGGGGCCATCGCTGCCACTCCTCCTTCGCGGCGCTCAGCCGATGATCCGGGTCGCGGTGACGTCCAGCTTGGGCGGCGTCTCGAAGGTGTGGAAAGGCGCCGGCGACGGCACTTCCCACTCCAGGCCCTCGGCCGCTTCCCAGGGCTTCTGCGGCGCCTTGGCGCCCTTGCCCCGCATCATCGGGATCACGACGAAGACGAAGAAGTAGACCTGCATCAGCCCGAAGCCGAAGGCGCCGATGGAGGCCAGCGCGTTGAAGTCGGCGAACTGCATCGGGTAGTCGGCATAACGACGGGGCATGCCGGCCAGGCCCAGGAAGTGCATCGGGAAGAAGGTCACGTTGAAGGTGATCAGCGAGCCCCAGAAGTGGATCTTGCCGCGCGTCTCCGAGTACATGACGCCGGTCCACTTCGGCCCCCAGTAGTAGACGCCGGCGAACAGCGCATACAGCGAGCCCGCCACCAGCACGTAGTGGAAGTGGGCCACGACGTAGTAGGTGTCCTGGATCTGGATGTCGATCGGCGCCATCGCGCAGATCAGGCCGGTGAAGCCGCCCATCGTGAACACGAAGATGAAGCCCACCGCCCACAGCATCGGGGTCTCGAAGGTCATCGAGCCGCGCCACATCGTCGCCAGCCAGTTGAAGATCTTCACGCCGGTGGGCACCGCGATCAGCATGGTCGCGTACATGAAGAACAGTTGGCCCGTCACCGGCATGCCGGTGGCGAACATGTGGTGCGCCCACACGATGAAGGACAGGATCGCGATCGAGGCGGTCGCGTACACCATCGAGGCGTAGCCGAACAGCCGCTTGCGCGCGAAGGCCGGGACGATCTGGCTCACGATGCCGAAGGCCGGCAGGATCATGATGTAGACCTCGGGGTGGCCGAAGAACCAGAAGATGTGCTGGTACATCACCGGGTCGCCGCCGCCCGAGGGCGTGAAGAAGCTGGTGCCGAAGTGGCGGTCCGTCAGCGTCATCGTGATCGCGCCGGCCAGCACCGGCATCACCGCGATCAGCAGGTAGGCGGTGATCAGCCAGGTCCACGCGAACATCGGCATCTTCATCAGCGTCATGCCGGGGGCCCGCATGTTGAGGATGGTCACGATGATGTTGATCGAGCCCATGATCGAGGACGCGCCCAGGATGTGCATCGCGAAGATGCCGGCGTCCATCGACGGGCCCATCTGCAGCGTCAGCGGCGCGTAGAGCGTCCAACCCGCGGCGGGCGCGCCGCCGGGCATGAAGAACGAGCCCACCAGCATGAGGGCCGCGGGGATCATCAGCCAGAAGCTGAAGTTGTTCATCCGCGCGAAGGCCATGTCGGACGCGCCGATCTGCAGCGGGATCATCCAGTTCGCGAAGCCGACGAAGGCCGGCATGATCGCGCCGAACACCATGATCAGCCCGTGCATGGTGGTGAACTGGTTGAACAGTTCCGGATTGAAGAACTGCAGGCCCGGCTGGAACAGCTCGGCGCGGATGCACAGCGCCAGGGTGCCGCCGATCATCAGCATCGTGAAGCTGAACAGCAGGTACAGCGTGCCGATGTCCTTGTGGTTGGTCGCGAAGACCCAGCGCCGCCAGCCCGTCGGGGCATGGTGGTCGTGGTGATCGTCATGGTCATGGGCATGACCGGTCGGGTGGTCGAGCACTGCACTCATGTCAAATCCTCGGTGGCTGCCCGTCCCCGGGGGACGGGCTGGCGTTCAAACGCGTTCCTGCGGTCGGTGGATCAGGCGGCGCGCCTCACTTGGCGCGCTCGGCCACGACTTCCGCGGGCTGGATCAACTGGCCGGTCTTGTTGGACCAGGCGTTCTTCGTGTAGGTCACGACGGCGGCGATCTCGCTGTCCTTCAGCACGCCCTTCCAGGCCGGCATCTGGCCCTTGCCGTTGAGCACCAGGTGCAGCTGCGCGGCGTGGTCCTCGGCCTTGACGATGGCCGAGCCGTCCAGCGCCGGGAACTGGCCCGCGCCCTTGCCGTCGGCCTTGTGGCAGACCGCGCAGTTGGCGTCGAACAGCTTCTGGCCGCGGGCCATCAGCTCGTCCATCGTCCAGACCTTGCTCGGGTCGTCGGCCTTGGCGGCGATCTTCTTCATCTCGCCGTCGACCCACGCGGAATAGTCCTTGGCGCTGAGCACCTTGACGTGGATCGGCATGTAGGCGTGCTCCTTGCCGCAGAGCTCGGCGCACTGGCCGTAGAAGTCGCCGGTCTGCTCGGCCTTGAACCAGGTGTCGCGCACGTAGCCGGGGATCGCGTCCTGCTTGACGCCGAAGGCCGGCACCATCCACGCGTGGATGACGTCGTCGGCGGTGGTGATGATGCGGATCTTCTTGCCCACCGGCACCACCAGCGGGTTGTCCACCTTGAGCAGGTAGTTGTCGACCGAGCCGGGGTGGCCGGAGTCCGACAACGCGCGGTGCGAGGCGTCCAGCGTCGAGACGAAGCCGATGCCCTCGCCCTCGCCCTTGAGGTAGTCGTAGCCCCACTTCCACTGGTAGCCGGTGGCCTTGATGGTGAGGTCGGAGTTGGTGGTGTCCTTCATCGCCACGACGACCTTGGTCGCGGGCAGCGCCATCAGGATGACGATGATGAAGGGCACGATGGTCCAGGCGATCTCGACCTTCACGCTCTCATGGAAGTTCGCGGACACCGCGCCCTTGGACTTCCGGTGCTTGAAGATCGAATAGAACATGACCCCGAACACGGCGATGAAGATCGCCAGGCACAGGATCAGCATCATGTTGTGGAGCCACATCTGCTCATGCGCGATCTTGGTGACCGGCGGATGCAGGTTCAGCTGGTTGACGGCCGGACCTCCGGGGAGGTCGTTGACCGCCAAGGCGACCTGGCTGGCCAGCGCGGCCGTCAGGCCGAACGCGAGCTGGCTGCAGCGGCGCCCCAGTTGCACACAACTGTGTTCAATCGTCATGGTCGTCTCTTTATCCAGTCTTTCTCAAGCTCTTGTCACCCGGGTCTCCTCCAGGCGGCTTCGGCGCTCGAGCCCGCTTGTAGCGCGGGCTTCGGCGCCAAGCGGTGGCGGAAACCTACGGGGCCAGCAGACGTACTCCAGTCGGGCGCGGATTCTAGCCCACCCCTCTGGCGCACTATGACCGCCCCCAGAGGGCCGAACGGCCCAGGATTACCCTCAGACAGAGGGGCCTTCGCCCTCTGTCGCGACACCGTCACGCGAGCCCTAGCCGAGGCCGCGCGCGATGGGGGTCAGTGTTTGCCCGCGCCGCGGACCATGGCCCGCATCTGCTCGAGCGACACCTCGGTGGTGGCCGCGACCTTCACCTTCGGCTGGGGCTTGAATGCATGACCGTAGACCAGCTCGATGCTCAGCGACAGCCGGCCGTCGGCGCCGCGCAGCGACTCGAGCGCGCGCAGCAGCCGCGCGCGCCAGGCCTTCGTGCGCAGACCGCGCGCGCGGGCCGGTGCGAGGTTGCCGCCGAGTGCGCGCAGATCGCGCAGCAGGTCCTCGGGCGAGCCCCAGGTCAGGCGCAGGTGCTCCTGGTCCATCACCGGATCGGCGAAGCCGGCGTGCACCAGCATGTCGCCCAGGTCGTGCATGTCGACCCAGTCCGGCGCCGGGACGCCCCAGCCCTCGCGCGCGAAGACCGGACGCAGCTCGATGAAGCTGTCCGGCCCCAGGCACGAGAACATCAGGCAGCCCTCGACCGCCAAGCCAGCCTGCCAGCGCTTCATCAGCGCCGGCTTGTCGGCCTCGGCATGCAGTTCCATGTTGGACCACGCCAGCTGCGCCGCGGCCGCCGGCGGCTCCGCGACCAGCTCCGTCGGCGCGCCGCCGCGCAGCTTGTCCATCACCGATTGCATGAAGCCGCGCTTGAGGCGCTGCTGCAGCAACGCGCGGACCTCGGCATCGGGCTCGAGCCAGAGCTGCGTCGCTTGCGGATAGTGCTGGCGCAGGCCCGCGTCGCCGCCGCCGATGGAGGGGCGGCTCTGCAGCACCGCGGTGGGTTGCAGGCGGATCACCGGCAGCCGGTCCAGCATGCGCGTGGCGACCTCCTGATGCAGCCAGGGCGCGTCCTCGGACGCGGCCAGGCGACGACGCTGCCGTTGCGCCGCGCCCGCATCGATCTGCTGTGTGCCCGGCGGCAAGGCCTCATCTCCAGTCATGGGGCGCGATTGTAGGGAGCGGCGCCTGCCCGGACCGATCGGCGAAAATCCGGCCCTTCGCCCTTCCCGGATCCGATTCCCGTGCTCGCCATCGCCGACCTCCGACGCCGCCTCGCCGCGCTGGGCGCCAACGACGCCCACGTGGGCCGCGTGCTGCGCCACTGGGTCCAAGCCCGGCCGCTGACCGAGGGTCGGCGCAAGCTGGAGCACTACCTGCCGCAAGCGGTGCGCGAGGCGCTGCCGGCGCTGATGGACGAGCTCCACGGCCTGGCGACGCTGCTCGAGCGCCATCCCGGCGAGGACGGCGCCGCGCGCCTGCTGGTCGGACTGCGCGACGGCCAGACCGTCGAAAGCGTGCTGCTGCCGCGCGACGGGCTGTGCGTCTCCAGCCAGGTCGGCTGCGCGGTGGGCTGCCGCTTCTGCATGACCGGCAAGGACGGGCTGCTGCGCCAGGTCACCAGCGCCGAGATCGTCGCCCAGGTGGCGCTGGCGCGGCGCGAACGCGCGGTGAAGAAGGTCGTGTTCATGGGCATGGGCGAGCCGTCGCACAACCTGGACGCGGTGCTCGAGGCGATCGAGCTGCTCGGCACGGAAGGGAACATCGGCCACAAGCAGCTGGTGTTCTCGACGGTCGGCGATCCGCGCGCGTTCGAGCGCCTGGGCGCCGGACCGGTGAAGCCGGCGCTGGCCCTGTCGCTGCACACGACCAAGGCGGCGCTACGGCAGGAGCTGCTGCCGCGCGCGCCGCGGCTGACACCGCGCGAGCTCGTCGAGGCCGGCGAGCGCTACGCCCGGGCGACCGGCTATCCCATCCAGTACCAGTGGACGCTGCTCGAAGGCGTCAACGACGGCGAGGACGAGCTCGACGGCATCGTCGAGCTGCTGCGGGGTCGCTACGGCGTGCTCAACATGATTCCCTACAACAGCGTGCCCGAGCTGCCCTTCCAGCGCCCGGACTGGGACAAGGCGCGCGACATCGCCCGCCGCCTGCACCAGCGCGGGGTGCTGACCAAGCTGCGCAATTCCGCCGGGCAGGACGTCGACGGCGGCTGCGGCCAACTGCGCGCGCGCGGCCTCGACACGCCGGCGACGATGCGCGACATGCGCCGGGCGATCCCGATCACGCCGGCCGGCTGAGCGTTTGCCGGCATGGTCGCCGGCGCGGTCGCCGACGGGGTCGCGGCGCTGGTGACGGTCTTCGCCGCGATGCCGGGCATGCCGACTGCTCGGCATGCAGCGCGGCCGGCGGACCACCTCGCGCTCCTGACACCGCGTGTCGCCGCGCCCTCCCTACAATTCCGGCGAGCCCCTTCCGGGGCTGTCCTCATTTGTGCGCCATGCAGCTGTTCACGATCTCCCCCGGCAAACGCTTCACCCTGCCCCGCCCCACCGGCTCCGCCGACGCGCTGCTGCTCGCCCGCTTCGCGCGGCAGCAGCTGGCCGCCGGGCGCCTGACGGTGATCGTCACCGCCGAGCCCGGCGACACGCAGCGCCTGGAGGACGAGCTCAAGTTCTTCGCGCCCGACCTACGCGTGGCCGTCTTCCCGGACTGGGAAACCCTGCCCTATGACAGCTTCAGCCCGCACCAGGACCTGATCTCCGAGCGCCTGGCCACGCTGTGGCGGCTGCTGCAGGCCGGCGGCAAACCGGTGGCCGAGCGCGACCTCGACGTCGTGCTGCTGCCCGCGACCACCGCCCTCACCCGGCTCGCGCCGCCGTCCTTCCTGGCGGCGACGACCTTCAACTTCCGCCAGAAGCAGCGCCTGGACGAGGCCGGCCTGAAGCAGCAGCTGACGCTGGGCGGCTACCAGCATGTCAGCCAGGTGGTCTCGCCCGGCGAGTACGCCGTGCGCGGCGGCCTGATCGACCTCTACCCGATGGGCTCGCCGGTGCCCTACCGCGTCGACCTGTTCGGCGACGAGGTGGATTCGATCCGCGTGTTCGATCCGGACTCGCAGCGCTCGCTCTATCCGGTGCCGGAGGTGCGCCTGCTGCCCGGGCGCGAGTTCCCGATGGACGAGAGTTCGCGCAAGGCCTTCCGCGCGCGCTGGCGCGAGAAGATGGACGGCGATCCGACCAAGTCGCGCATCTACAAGGACATCGACACCGGGCTGGCCACGGCCGGCATCGAGTACTACCTGCCGCTGTTCTTCGACGAGGTCGCCAGCGTCTTCGACTACCTGCCCGCCGAGGCCGGCCTGGCGCTGCACGGCGAGGTCGACGAGGCGCTGCAGCGCTTCTGGACCGACACCCGCGAGCGCCACCGCTTCCTGCAGCACGACCCGGACCGGCCCATCCTGCCGCCCGAGGAGATCTTCCTGCGCCCCGAGGACTTCTTCATCGCCACGCACCGCCATGCGGTGCTGTCGGTGCGCGGCCAGGACGCCGTTGACTACGCCCGCCCGCTGCCCGACGTCAGCGTCGAGCGCGGCGCGCAGGAGCCGCTGGCGCGCCTGGCGGCCCATCTGAAGGACACGAAGTTCCGCGTGCTGCTGCTGGCCGAGAGCGAAGGCCGCCGCGAGAGCCTGCTCGAGCTGCTGCGCGACAACCGGATCGATCGCCGTCGGTGAAGGACCTCGCCGAGTTCGAGGCCGACGTCGACGAGCGCTTCGCGATCACCGCCGCCCCGCTGGCCGCGGGCTTCTTCTGGAACGAGCCCGACGCGGGCCGCCAGATCCAGCTGTTCACCGAGACCGAGCTCTTCGCCACCACGCCGACCACGCGCCGGCGCCGCAAGCAGGAGCAGGTCAGCGACGTCAACGCGCTGATCAAGGACCTGTCGGAGCTGAAGGTCGGCGATCCGGTGGTGCATACGAACCACGGCATCGGCCGCTACCTCGGGCTGATCAACATCGATCTTGGCGACGGTCCGAGCGAGTTCCTGCACCTGGAGTACGCCGACAAGGCCACGCTCTACGTGCCGGTCGCGCAGCTGCACCTGATCAGCCGCTACACCGGCGTCAGCGCGGAAGAGGCGCCGCTGCACAAGCTGGGCTCCGGCCAGTGGGACAAGGCCAAGCGCAAGGCCGCCGAGCAGGTCCGCGACACCGCCGCCGAGCTGCTCAACCTCTACGCCCGCCGCGCCGCGCGCGAGGGCCATGCGTTCCGCTACTCGCCGCACGACTACGAGGCCTTCGCCGCGAGCTTCGGCTTCGAGGAGACGCCCGACCAGCGCGCCGCGATCCACGCCGTCATCCAGGACATGATCAGCCCCAAGCCGATGGACCGGCTGGTGTGCGGCGACGTCGGCTTCGGCAAGACCGAGGTCGCGCTGCGCGCGGCCTTCGTCGCGGTGATGGGCGGCAAGCAGGTGGCGCTGCTCGCGCCCACCACGCTGCTGGCCGAGCAGCATTACCAGAACATCGCCGACCGCTTCGGCAAGTGGCCGGTCAAGGTCGCCGAGATGAGCCGTTTCCGCTCCGCCAAGGAGATCAAGGCGGCGATGGAGGGCCTGGCCGACGGCTCGATCGACATCGTCATCGGCACGCACAAGCTGCTCTCGGCCGATGTGAAGTTCAAGCGCCTGGGCCTGCTCGTCATCGACGAGGAACACCGCTTCGGCGTGCGCCACAAGGAGGCGATGAAGGCCATGCGCGCCGAGGTCGACGTGCTGACGCTGACCGCCACGCCCATCCCGCGCACGCTGGGCATGGCGCTGGAGGGCCTGCGCGACCTGAGCGTCATCGCCACCGCGCCGCAGCGGCGCCTGGCGATCAAGACCTTCGTGCGCAGCGAGACCAGCGGCACCATCCGCGAGGCGGTGCTGCGCGAGCTCAAGCGCGGCGGCCAGGTCTACTTCCTGCACAACGAGGTCGAGACCATCGAGAACCGCCGCATGAAGCTGCAGGAGCTGCTGCCCGAGGCGCGCATCGTCGTCGCCCACGGCCAGATGCCCGAGCGCGAGCTGGAGCGCGTGATGCGCGAGTTCGTCGGCGGCAAGCACAACCTGCTGCTGTGCTCGACCATCATCGAGACCGGCATCGACGTGCCCTCGGCCAACACCATCGTCATCAGCCGCGCCGACAAGTTCGGCCTGGCGCAGCTGCACCAGCTGCGCGGCCGCGTCGGGCGCTCGCACCATCAGGCCTATGCCTATCTGATGGTGCCGGACATCGAGGGCCTGACCAAGCAGGCGGCGCAGCGGCTCGAAGCGATCCAGGCGATGGAGGAACTGGGCTCGGGCTTCTACCTGGCGATGCACGACCTGGAGATCCGCGGCGCCGGCGAGGTGCTGGGCGAGCACCAGAGCGGCAACATGATGGAGGTCGGCTTCCAGCTCTACAACGAGATGCTGTCCGAGGCGGTACGCTCGCTCAAGGCTGGGCGCGAGCCGGACCTGCTCAGCCCGCTGTCGGCGACGACGGAGATCAACCTGCACGCGCCCGCGCTGCTGCCCGACGCCTACTGCGGCGACGTGCACCAGCGGCTGTCGCTGTACAAGCGGTTGGCCACGGCCGACCGCGCCGAGCAGATCGACGCGATGCTGGAGGAGATCACCGACCGCTTCGGCAAGCTGCCGGCGCAGGGGCAGACGCTGTTCGACACGCACCGGCTGCGGGTGCTGGCCAAGCCCTACGGCGTGATGAAGATCGACGCGGCGCCCAGCGTCATCAACATCAACTTCCGGCCCAATCCGCCGATCGATCCGATGCGCGTGATCGAGCTGGTGCAGAAGAACCGCAACATCAAGCTGGTGGGCAACGAGAAGCTGCGCATCGACAAGGCGCTGACCGATCCCAAGGACCGCGCGCAGGCGGTGCGCGAGGTGCTGCGGCTGCTGGGCGCGCCGGTCGCGCAGCCTTAATCGGGACCTGCTCGAACAGCTGGCAGGCGTCGGGCAGGTCCACGAGTCCGGGTCAGTGACCCCGGCGGAACCGCTTCCTAGACTGAGGGCTTCTCAACTTCTGGAGATGCCGATGCATCAGCACATGCCCCTGTCACCCGGGATCGATGTGGGCGAATCGATCGAGGCCGCGGCGGCCCGCCAGGCGCGGGAGCGCGCGGAGGAAGACGCGGAGGAAGACGCGGAGGAGGACGCCTGGCAAGCCGAGCGCGACGCCGAGATCGCCGCCAAGGAGCGGGGCTGCGCCTACGCGATGACCTGCCTCGACTGCCGCCACCTGCCGCCGGACGACCGCCTGAGCGATCCGGATTCATTCATCCGCACGATCTTCAAGAGCAAACGCATCGCGCGACTCATCGTGCATGCGCGCGAGGGCTGCGAGACCTGCCCCTATCTGCCGGAGAACTACGGCAAACCGGTGCGGGCCCGCGTGGGTGGACTCGACGATTGGGAAGACGGTCCTGAAGTCGAGCGCATCCGACGCGCGCGGTTCGAAGCCTGGGAGGTACAACATGGATCGCGTTGAACCGCTCTACATGCTCGACACCAACATCCTGAGCTACATGATGGATCCGCAAGCGCGGGTGCAGCGCGTCTATTGCGAAGAGCGATTCGCGGCGCTGCGGGGACGGATCGCCATCAGCGTGATCGTCCAGGCGGAGGTCTTTGCCGGGCTCGAAAAGAATCCCTCGCCCGGCAAGGAACTGCGCCTGCGGGAGTTGATGCGCCGCATCCGCGTCGAGTACCTCGGCCCGGGCCTGTGGTTCTCCGATCTCTTCGCCTGTATCAAGGCCTCGCTGGAGCGGCGAGGCTGCCCAAGGAGCAGTTCGACATGGCGATCGCCGCGCACGCGATGGCGCTCGGTGCGACCTTGGTGAGCGACGACAAGGCGCTGTCGCACATCGAGGGCTTGAAGCTGGAGACCTGGGGCGTCGCCGAGTTCGCGAACCGGCGGCGTGGCGTCGCGGAGCCGGCAGCCGCGTATCTCCCACTGCGAGGTCTTGCGGGTCCTGGCCTGGACCTGCCGCCGGCAGCCTGGATGACCGGCGCACGCGCCGCCCCCTACGCCACGGCCCATGCGCATTGAGGCTCGCCCCGGCGAGTGCGCTAAGCTCCCGCCCGTCCCCGCCGGCCGGTCGTCCTGATCGCCGACGGGGACCTTCCGCGTTCAAGCGCCGCCTGCCCCAGTCGCGCCCCGCTCGCGCTCCACTCGCCCCACTCGCCGCCCTGCCCGCATGACCTCCTCGTCGACCTCCACCGCCCCGCTGTCCCCGCTCGTCCTGCAGGGCTTCACCGCGCCGCTGGCGCTGCGCGACTTCAAGCTCGCCGCCTTCGACATGGACTCCACGCTGATCACGATCGAATGCATCGACGAGATCGCCGCGGCCGCGGGCCGCAAGGCCGAGGTCGCCGCGATCACCGAGGCCGCGATGCGGGGCGAGATCACCGACTTCAAGGACAGCCTGCGCCGCCGGCTGGCGCTGCTCAAGGGCGTCGGCGAGGGCGCCCTGGCCCAGGTGCTGCGCGACCGGCTGAGATTCAATCCCGGCGCGCGCGAACTCTGCGCCGCGCTGAAGGCGGCGGGCCTGAAGCTGGTGCTGGTGTCGGGCGGCTTCACTTACTTCACCCGCTTCGTCGCGGGCGAGCTCGGCATGGACTTCGTCCGCAGCAATGAGCTGGAGATCGTCGACGGCGCGCTGACCGGCGGCCTGGCGATGCAGGACTGGGGCGACATCTGCGACGGCGAGGAGAAGCGCCGCATGATGCTGGCCTGCGCCGAGCGCATCGGCGCCACGCCCGCGCAGTGCATCGCCGTGGGCGACGGCGCCAACGACCTGCCGATGATGGGCGCCGCCGGCCTGTCGGTCGCGTACCACGCCAAACCCAAGGTGCGCGAGCAGGCGATGGTCGCCATCAACGACGGCGGCCTGGACCGGCTGCTCGACGTGCTGCGCTGACCCGGCCACGGCCGGCCGCCCGCGCATTCATTCACGACCGTCCCCCGGCCGCTGCCACCCCGCCCGCCGGCGCTCTTGAAGCGACGCCGCTTCCCTGCCATGCTCGCCGGGGCTACAGGGAGCAGCGATGCGGGAACAGCACGCGACAAGAACCGATGAGCAGGCCTCCATCGACCACCTCCAGCGCGACGTGCTGGAAGCGGTGGCCCTGGGCCGTCCGCTGGCCGCGGTGATGGACCTGCTGTGCCGCGGCGTCGAGACCTTGGCGCCGGAGGTGATCTGCTCGGTGCTCTCGGTCGACGAGGAGGGTCGGGTCCACCCGCTGGCCGCGCCCAGCCTGCCGACCTCGTTCAGCGGCGCCCTGGAGGGCTTCTCGATCGGCCCGCGGGCGGGCTCCTGCGGCACCGCCGCCTGGCGCCGGCAGCCGGTCGAGGTCACCGACATCGCCAACGACCCGCTCTGGGCCGATTTCCGCGAGCTGGCATTGCCGCACGGCCTGGCCGCCTGCTGGTCGACGCCCATCCTGCTGGGGACGGACCAGGTCGTCGCCACCTTCGCCCTGTACTACCGCGAACCGCGCGCCGCCGCGCCCTTCCATCGCCGCATGGTGCAGGCCTGCGCCCAGCTGTGCCAGATCGCCTTCATGCATGACCGCCACCAGCGCGAGATCGAACGCCTGGCCTATTTCGACGGCGTCACCGGCCTGCCCAACCGCACGCTGCTGGCCGACCGCGCGCGCCAGGCGCTGCTGCTGGCGCTGCGCAGCGAGTCGCCCGCCGCGCTGCTGCTGCTGGACATCGACCGCTTCAAGACGGTCAACGACTCGCTCGGGCACGCGGTCGGCGACCAGGTGCTGAAGCACATCTCCAAGCGCCTGTCGGGGGCGCTGCGCGACAGCGACACGCTGGCGCGGCTGGGCGGCGACGAGTTCGTCGCGCTGCTGCCGGGCTGCACCGTCGAGGATGCGATGCATGTCGCCGACAAGCTGCGCGCGGTGCTGGAGGCGCCGATCCCGCTCGACGGCAGCCATGCCCGGGTGCAGATGACGGCCAGCATCGGCGTCTGCGGCTTTCCCAAGGACGGCCAGGACCTCGACCAGCTGCTCAAGAACGCCGACATCGCGATGTACGAAGCCAAGCGCGCCGGCCGCGATTGCGCGCGCTTCTTCCTGCGTGCGATGAACCAGGCGCTGGACGAGCGGCTGGACATCGAGGCGGCGCTGCGCCACGCGCTGTCCCAGGGGCTGCTGCAGCTGCACTTCCAGCCCAAGATCCGGCTGAGCGATCGCCGGCTGGTCGGGGTCGAGGCCCTGCTGCGCTGGCACGATGCCGAGCGCGGCTGGGTGCCGCCGGACCGCTTCATCCCGGTCGCCGAGGAGAGCGGCCTGATCAACGCGCTGGATGCCTGGGTGCTGGAGCAGTCCTGCGCCCAGTTGGCGCGCTGGCGGGCCCAGGGCGTCGACGTGCCCGGCCTGTCGGTCAACGTGTCGCCGCAGCGTTTCCACCAGGATGACGTCGCGGCGCATGCGCGGGCGCTGCTGGCGCGGCACGGCCTGGCGGCGAGCGACCTGACGCTGGAGGTCACCGAGCGGTTGATGCTCGACGACACCAGCCGCCCGCGCGCGCAGCTGCAGCAGCTCCATGAGATGGGCGTGGGCGTGTCGGTGGACGACTTCGGCACCGGTTACTCCAGCCTGAGCTACCTCAAGCGCTTGCCGGTGACGGAGCTCAAGCTGGACAAGAGCTTCGTGCGCGACCTGGAGCAGGATGCCGACGATCGGGCGCTGTCCAGCGCCGTGATCGGCATCGGTCGTTCGCTCGGGCTGACGGTGGTCGCGGAAGGCGTGGAGACCGCCGGCCAGCGCGACCTGCTGCTGACGATGGGCTGCGACGCGGCGCAGGGCTGGCTGTTCGGCCGGCCGATGGCGCCCGAGGCCCTGCCCGCCTGGATGGCGACGCACGACGCCGCCGAGTGAGCTGGCGGCAGGCGCAGCGGCTGCAGCTGCAGCCATGGCGGGGGCGCGGCAGTCGCCGCGGTCGCGGGTCGCTCAGCCGGCGGGATGCACCGCGCTGGGCGTGATGACGACGCCGTCCTCGTCGGCGTAGAGCCAGTCGCCTGGACGGATCCACACGCCCTCGATCTGCACCGGCAGGTCGGCGAGCCCCGGCTCGCGGCGCTCGGTGGGCATCGGAACATGGCCGAGCGCAAAGATGCCCACGGCCGCTGCGCGCAGTTCCTCGAGGTCACGTACCGCGCCATGCACCAGCACGCCGGCCCAGCCGTTCTTCGCGGCGCTGGCGGCCAGGTTCCCGCCCAGCAGCGCGCGCCGCAGCGACGCGCCGCCATCGACCACCAGCACGCGGCCGGCCCCGAAGCTCTCGACGGCCGCCTTCACCGGCGTGTTGTCGTCCAGGCAGCGCACCGTCGCCACCGGCCCGGCGAAACGCGCCTGTCCGCCGTAGCTGCGGTACAGGCTGCCGGGCAGCCAACGGGTGGCGCCACTGCTGTCCGACTTCAGCGAGTCGCAGAGGTCGCAGGTGGAGAAACGGATTGCGGCACGGCTGGAAGCGCTGGGGCTGGTCATCGGGTCACTCCTGGAAGGGTTCGATCATCGATGCGGCCATTGGGGCGATCATCGGCGCGGTCTTCAACGCCGGCTCGTCGCGGTCGTCATCAGGCGGGCGCGCGGTCTCGCTCCGGCTCAGGCTCAGGCGGGCGGCAACACCTCGACGCGCTGGCCGTTGAACTCGACCACCTGGCCGGCACGGACCTTGGCGGTCTTGCGCAGCTCGACCTGGCCGTCGACGCGGACCTGGCCCTCGGCGATGAAGTGCCGGGCCTCGCCGCCGCTGCCGGTCAGCGCGGTGGCCTTGAGCAGCTTGTCGAGTTCGATGAAGTCGCCGCGCAGGGCGAAGGGGATGGCGGATGCGGACATCCGTGCATTCTCCGTCAGTGGCCCAGGCGCTTGATCGCCGCCTCCCGGATGCTGCTGAGCGTGGCGCGGCTGGTGGAGATCTCCACCGGCAGCTTCAGGTGGAGCAGCGTCGGCACCTGCGCGGCGATGGCCGCTCTCAGCGCGGGTTCCACCTCCTCGGTGCGCGAGGCGCTGTGGGCCTGCCAGCCGTAGGCGCGGGCCAGGGCGGCGAAGTCGGGGTTGTGCAGGTCGCTGCCGCTGACGCGGCCGGGGTATTCGCGCTCCTGGTGCATGCGGATCGTGCCGTAGCTGCCGTTGTCGACGACGACGCAGATCAGCCGGCGCGCCCCGTGGGCCATGGCGGTCGACATCTCCTGGCCGGTCATCAGGAAATCGCCGTCGCCCGCGATGTTGACGACCCAGCGCTCGCGCTGCAGCAGCGCCGCGGCGACCGCCGCCGGGAAGCCGTAGCCCATCGCGCCGCTGGTCGGCGCGAGTTGCGTGCGGCCCCCTTGATGCAGCGCGGTGTAGCGATGGAAGCGATGCAGCCAGCCGCTGTAGTTGCCGGCGCCGTTGGTGAAGATGGTCTCGGCGGGCAGCAGGCGATCCAGCAGGTGCATCACCTCCGCCAGGTCCATCGGCCCCACCGGCAGCGCCTGCTGGTTGCGCTGGTAGTCGGCGCGGGCCTCGCGGGTCCACTCCAGCCAGGGCAGCTCCGCATGGCCGCCCGGCGGCCGCAGCTGCTGCAGGGCCAGCGCGGCGCCGCTCATGCTGGCCTGGATCATCTGGTCGGCCGCGTAGACACGGCCCAGTTCCTCGGGGCCCGCATGGATGTGGACCAGCTGCTGCGCCGGGCGCGGCGCCTTCAACAGCGTGTAGCCGCCGGTGGTCATCTCACCCAGCCGCGGGCCGATCGCGAGGATCAGGTCGGACTCGGCGATGCGCCGGGCCAGCGCCGGATTGATGCCGATGCCGACATCGCCGGCATACAGCGGGTCGCGGTTGTCGTAGAGGTCCTGGAAGCGGAAGGCGCAGCCGACCGGCAGTTGCCAGGCCTGGGCGAAGTCCTGCAGCGCGGCGCAGGCCTGCGGCGTCCAGCCGCCGCCGCCGGCGATGACGAAGGGCCGCTGCGCCGCCTCG
>NZ_VOSR01000174.1:0-4606 GCF_007997345.1 Mitsuaria sp. TWR114 | reverse complement strand
GGGCGCGGAGGACATCTACGAGAGCCCGCGCACCGACGGGCCGATGGCCTCGGTCTACGAGCATGCCGCGCGTGCGATCGACCGCAGCCTGGACAGCGGGCCGCACGGGTTGCCGCTGTTCGGCACCGGCGACTGGAACGACGGGATGAACCGCGTCGGCCATGAGGGCCGGGGCGAATCGGTCTGGATGGCCTGGTTCCTGGCGCAGGTGATCGAGGACTTCGCGCCGATCGCGACCGCGCGCGGCGAGCAGGAGCGCGCCGCGCGCTGGAAGGCGGCGCGCGACGGCTGGGTGGCGGCGCTCGACGGGCCCGGCTGGGAACGCCGCTGGTACCGGCGCGGCTTCTTCGACGACGGCTCGCCGCTGGGCTCGGCCGAGAACGCCGAGTGCAGGATCGACCTGATCGCGCAGAGCTGGGCGGTGCTGACCGCGGCGGCCGATCCGGCGCATGCACGGCAGGCGATGGCCAGCGCCTGCGCGCAGCTGCTCGACCCGGTGGCGAAGCTGGCGCGGCTGCTGCATCCGCCGCTGGCGCGGGCGCAGCCGAGCGCCGGCTACATCCAGTCCTACGCGCCGGGCGTGCGCGAGAACGGCGGCCAGTACAACCACGCGGCGGTCTGGGCGCTGATGGCGTTGGCGCGGCTGGGACAGCGCGACACGATGTGGCAGGTCTACACCGGGCTCAGCCCCGCGCACCGCTGGGCCGATCCGCGGCTGGGACCGATCTACGCGATCGAGCCCTACGTGATGGCCGGCGACATCTACTCGCAGCCGCCCTGGGTCGGGCGCGGCGGGTGGAGCTGGTACAGCGGCTCGGCGGGCTGGCTGCTGCGGGCCTCGCTGGAGTCGATCTGCGGCGTCGTCATCGAGCAGGGCCGACTGCGGGTGCGGGCCTGCCTGCCGGTGCACTGGGACCAGGTCGAGGTGCGCATCCGCCACCAGGACCGCTGGCTGCGGGTGATCGTCTGCGCCAACGAGACCGCCTGCCGCGCCGCGCTCACCCGCGAGGCCGGCGCGCGCCGGGAACACGCGGGCGAGTCGATCGACCTGGCGACCTTGTCGCCGGAACAGGCGCTGGTGGTGGTCAGCGTGCCGGAGACGGTCCCGCTGCCCGAGGCGGCCGGGCAGGACGCGACCGCGCCATGAGGGCTCGATAAGCGCTCGATGAGCGCTGGATGAGCACTCGGCCGCAGTCGATGCCGGCTGGCACCGGCGGCAATTCCATGTCCGGAAACGGCGCGACCGCCGGGGCGCCCCTGCCTATCGTGGGCGCCTCAACCACTCCGACGGCCCACGCGCCGCGCTCACATGGACTTCCGCATCCTGGGTCTCGACCCTGCCCCATTCCGCCCGATGTTCACGATGACCGACGAGCACCTGCGTGAGCTCGGCGCGCTGCGCGTGCGCATCGACAGCCCGCGCTCCGCGCCGGACCGCATCACGCTCGACGATGCCGCACCGGGCGAGACGGTGCTGCTGCTCAACCACGTCTACCTGGAGGTCGACTCGCCGTACCGCGGCACGCATGCGATCTACGTGCGCGAGAACGGCGGCGAGCGCTTCGACCGCGTCAACGAGGTGCCGAGCGCCTTGCGCGGCCGCATGCTCTCGGTCCGCGCCTTCGACGCCGCCGGGATGATGGTCGACGCCGACCTCGTCGAGGGCGACCAAATCGAGGCGCTCATCGAACGGCTCTTCGCGCCTCCGTCGGTGACCTACCTGCAGGTGCACTTCGCCAGGCGCGGCTGCTATGCGGCGCGCGTGGAGCGTGTCGCCGGGTCGACGGGGACGGCCATGCCATAGTCCGGCCCCATGTCCCGCCGCCGCCGCATGCCCCGCTGGCTCAGCCTGGTCTTCCTGGGCCTGGGCCTGTTCATCGTCCTTCTCTCGCTCGACGTGGTGCATCACGTGCCACGCCCCGGCCGCGCCCGAAGCGTGTTCGCGACGCCCCATCACTGGTCCGTCACCGCCTTCGGCCTGGCCCTGATGGCGATCGCGCCGTTGATCGCCTTCCCCCGCATGCCCGAACGATGGCGCCTGGTCGTGGGCGCCATCGCGTCGCTCACTTTCCTCGCGGCCATGGCCGGCTTCCTCGTGGCAGTGCCGCTCGGGCCGGCCGGGCGTGTCCTGCTGGCGATCCCGGTCGCGATCGGCGGCATCGGCGTGTTCGTTCGAATTCGGCAGCTGTGGACCGGCCGGATTCCCTTCGATCCCGACGCACTCGATCCCCTCGAGAAGGCGAGCATCCTGCGCACCCATGGTCGGCCCGAACAGGCCGACGAAGTGTTGCTGCGCGCCATGCGCAATGAACCGCACCGCGCGCCGGAGTTCCAGCGCGCGCTCGATGCCATGCGCCGCCGGCGCGTCACTCCGGGCGCTTGAGCGCGACGGCCAGCGCTTCGAACCCGGCCCTGCGCACGCGCTCGTCGATCGCCGGCGCGATCCGGCGCGCGGCCTCGAAGTCCTGACGCGCCTTGTCCGGCTCGTTGAGCCGGGTCAGCGCCACGCCGCGCCCGTAGTGCGCCCAGGCCAGCGGCTTGAGCGCGATCGCACGATCGAAGGCCTTGCGCGCGGCCGCGGCCTCGCCCTGGCGCAGCCGCGCCCAGCCGAGGAAGGAGTGATAGGTCGCCTCCTGGTCATCCAGGTCCACCGCCTCCTTGCAGTCGTCGACCGCCTGCTCGATCTCCAGGTTCATCCGCGTGCGCATCCAGCAGCGCTCGCCATGCATCGAGGCCAGCTGCAGGTCGCGCGGGTGGGTCCGGATCCACAGATCGAACTGCTTGAGCGCCTGCGGCGCCTCGTCGCGCCGGGCATGCATCTGCGCCATCGCCGCCCGCAGGTTCGCGCCCGGCGGCAGCGCCGCGTCCAGCGCCTGCCGAACGCTGCTGTGCCGCGCCAGGCCAATGAGCGGCTGACCGTTGAGCTCGGCCAGCGACGGCCTCCGGCGTCGTGCCAGCGGATGGTCGCGCCGGCAGACCAGGAAGAAGACATCCGACAGGAAGGGCTCCACGGACAGCTCCGGCGCGGTGGCGCGCAGGGCGGCGAGCGCCAGGTCGGCGCGGCCGGCGATCGCGCGGTCCAGGTCCTCCAGCGCCCGCGCGGGATCGCCAGCCACGAGCGCAGCGTTGCCGCGGCGCGCGAAGCCGTCCGCATCGTCCGCCGCGATCGCCTCCGCCTTGGCCGCGTAGCGCTGGTCATAGTCGCCGGTCTTCGCCGCGTCCTTGGCGAAGACCGGCCCGCCGTTCCAGGTCGCGTAGACCTTGCCCTGCAGCCGCGACACGTAGACGCGGTGGGACAGGAAATAGTCGAGTCCGAGCAGCATGCCGTACTCGTTGTCGCTGGCGTCGGTCACCCGCATCTGGTTGTTGCTCACCTTCTCGCCGCCGAGCTCGAAGCGGTCGACGCGCGCCGTCCATTCGCGCGCGAACTCTGCGCCCGCCCCGCCGCTGCGGCCCGCCGGTTTCAAGTCGGCCTCGGCGATGCCGGCCTTGCGCGCCGCGCCGATCATCAGCGCGGTCGACGGTGCGCCGGTGTCCATCAGCGCCCGCACCTTCTCGCCGTTGATCAGCACCGGCACGCGCACCGCGCGGTCGTTGCGTGCGTACGAGATCAAGGGCGCCTCGATCACCGGCGCGTCGCCGGCCCAGTAAGCCAGCGAGGTCTTCTCGCAATCGCCCTTGGGGAACACCAGCCGCACCACGCCATGGGCCAGGTCGTACTCGGTGTCCGCCACCGACAGGAAGTTGCGACCCAGCACGCCCATGATCCCGGCGTTGATCTCGTTGCCGCCGACGAGGAACTCCACGCCCTTGAGCTCCGCCTGCTCCAGCACGACGCTCTGGACCGTCGTGATCTTCAGCGCCTGCACCGCGCCGGTGATGCCGTAGACGCGCAGGCCGTCGGGCGCTGGCTTCAGCCTCAGGTTGAGCTGGCGGGCACTGGCCTCGCTGAGGAAGCTGTAGAACGCGCCGCTGTCCACCAGCAAGGGCACCGGCACGCCATTGAGCTTGACCGTGGCCACCGGCCGCGATTCAACCAGCCGCACCGGGATGGTCATCATCTCGATCTGGCACTTGTCCGGCGCGGCGGCGGCGGTGCCCAGGACCAGCGCCAGCAACGGCGCCAGCAGCGGCGCGACATGACGAGCGTTCAATCGTTCCTCCCCAAGGAAGTTCCCGCGGGCGGTCGGCCGCCCGTCGAAGGCGCGACGATACGCGCAATCCGGGCACCGCCACGCCCCTCCGAGGGGGGATCGTCCTCGAGGAGAACCGCCGTCGTGAAGCGGGCTTCAGGCCGTCGTCATCGACCCGTCAAGGCGCGGCCCGGGCGGCCGGCGCCAGCACCTCGGCCCACATCGCCGCCGCGCGCGCCGCGCCGTCGGTCGTGAAGTGACAGCCGTTGCGCAGCGACGGGCCCAGCGTGTCGGTGTCCGGGCCTGCGCGGAAACCGCTGCCGGGGATCGCGAGCAGTTCCCGCACCGCCTCGCGCACCTGGCCGCCGTCCTGCGGCGGGCAGTAGGTCGAGCGCGCGATCCACCACGCCACCGAGGCCATCGGCGCGGCCACGCCGGCGCGCTCGTGCGGCAGGCCGGTCTCGCGCGCCTCG
>NZ_VOSR01000173.1:0-1173 GCF_007997345.1 Mitsuaria sp. TWR114 | reverse complement strand
GTACGCCAAGGACGGCGAGCGCAGCCTGGACGAGGTCCGGGCGCGGGTGGCCCGGGCGCTGGCCGGGGCGGAGTCGCCGGAGCAGCGCGCGCGGCTCGCCGCGGCGCTCAAGGAGGACGGCCCGCCACTGCCCGACGGCGCCATCGCCAGCGCCAATGTCTATCTCGGTGCCGAAGGCATCGCCGAGGCCTTGTGGCGTGGCGCTGATGTCGTGGTCACGGGGCGGGTGGCCGATCCGTCGCTGACCGTGGGGCCGGCGCTCGCGCATTTCGGCTGGGCGCTCGATGACTGGGACCGGCTGGCCGGCGCGACGATGGCCGGTCACCTGCTCGAGTGCGGCGCCCAGGTCTGCGGCGGCTATTACGCCGATCCGGGCTTCAAGGACGTGCCGGACCTCAGCCGCGTCGGATTCCCGATCGCAAGGATCGACGCCGACGGCGCCTGCACGATCTTCAAGGCCGATGGCACGGGTGGTCGCCTCGACACGCACACGGTCAAGGAGCAGTTGCTGTATGAGCTGCACGATCCGGCCGCCTACCTGACGCCGGACGTCGTCGCCGACATCAGCGCCGCAAGCGTGACGCCGGTTGGCCCGGACGCGGTGCGGTTGGATGGCGTGCGGGGTCATCCGCGCCCGGCGACTTTCAAGGCCAATGTCTTCTTCGCCAACGGCTGGTTGGCGGAGGGCGAGATTTCCTATGCGGGACCCGGTGCCGAGGCGCGCGCGCGGCTCGCCGGCGACGTGCTGCGGGCGCGACTGGATGCACGGGACCGGCAGGGCCCGTTGCGGATCGACCTGATCGGTGTGACGAGTGTGCTGGGCGATGACGCCGGCGATGCCTTGCGGCGGCGCGCGGCGGGCGACGCCAGCGATGTGCGCCTGCGTGTCGCCGCGAACCATCCGGACCGTGCCGGAGCCGACCGCCTGACCCGCGAGGTCACCGCGCTCTACACCTGTGGTCCTGCGGGCGGCGGCGGTGTCCGCACGAATCTCCGCCCCCGCCTCGGTCTGCGTTCCTGCCTTTTCCCTAGAGAACACGCCCCCGCCACCGTCACGCTGTCTTCCGATGGCAACGAGGGCGCCGTCACGCAGTCTCCCGATGGCAGCGAGGGCGTGATCACGCTGTCTTCCGATGGCAGCGAGGGAGGGTGGGGCCGGAATGGGGCTTGGGG
>NZ_VOSR01000172.1:0-18330 GCF_007997345.1 Mitsuaria sp. TWR114 | reverse complement strand
GCGCGCGGCCTGCAGCACCGTGTACATGTCGGCGACCTTGCCCTGGATCAGCTGGAATTCGCCGATGGACTGGCCGAACTGCTTGCGGTCGTGGATGTACGGCACGACGTTGTCCATGACGGCCTGCATGATGCCGATCGGACCGGCGGCCAGCACGGCGCGCTCGTAGTCCAGGCCCGACATCAGCACCTTGGTGCCGCCGCCGACCTGGCCCAGGACGTTCTCCGCCGGCACCTCGACGTTCTGGAACACCAGCTCGCCGGTGTGGCTGCCGCGCATGCCGAGCTTGTCCAGCTTCTGCGCGATCGAGAAGCCCTTCATGCCCTTCTCGATCAGGAAGGCGGTCATGCCGCGGGCGCCGAGTTCGGGCTCGGTCTTGGCGTAGACGACCAGCGTGTCCGCATCGGGGCCGTTGGTGATCCACATCTTGGTGCCGTTGAGGACGTAGTAGCCGCCCTTGTCCTCGGCCCGCAGCTTCATCGACACGACGTCGGAGCCGGCGCCCGGCTCGCTCATCGCGAGCGCGCCGACGTGTTCGCCGGAGATCAGCTTGGGCAGGTACTTCTTCTTCTGCGCCTCGTTGCCGTTGCGCTTGATCTGGTTGACGCACAGGTTGGAGTGGGCGCCGTAGCTCAGGCCCACCGAGGCACTGGCGCGGGAGATCTCCTCCATCGCGACCATGTGGGCCAGGTAGCCCAGGCCGGCGCCGCCGAATTCCTCGGGCACGGTGACGCCCAGCACGCCCAGGTCGCCCATCTTGCGCCACAGGTCCATCGGGAACTGGTCGCTGCGGTCGATCTCGGCCGCGCGGGGGGCGATCTCGGCTTGGGCGAATTCGCGCACCGCGTCGCGCAGCGCGTCGATGTCTTCGCCGAGGTGGAAGTTCAGACCGGGCAGGCTCATGGGAATGTCTCCTCGACCGCCTCCACGCGCGCCGCTCCGGACGCTCGCTGGGCAATGTCTTACGTTTACGTAAACGTCAATTGTAGGGTAGGTCTGTACCGTTTCGGCTATTGCATAAATGCGTAAGGGTGGCCCCGGAACTGATGGATCGGCGTTAGAGGAATCGCTCGAGCAGCTTGCGCGAATGCCGGTCCAGCGAAAAGCGGTCCGGCACCAGGAAGTGCAGGCCGTGGGAGCTGGCGATCAGCAGCCGCCCTTCCCCGATGCGCCGGATGTCTTCCTCGCTCTTGAGGATGAATTCGGTGGCGCCGCGATCGGTCTCGACGGTCCATTGCGACGGCGTCGAGAAGGTCGACACCGCCAGCAGCTTCAGCACCGTGGGCGTGACCTCGCGGTGATCGAGTTCGTCGCGCAGCAGCGTGCGCTGCGCCTCGGGCAGGTCGCCGAGGCGGTCGATCCAGGCGATCTCATGGCCGTCGGTGCCGACCAGCGAGATGCCCTCCTCGGGCGCGGACAGCGGATGCGCCCGCACCGGCGTGACGTTGTCATGGGTCTGGCCGGTCGCGTCGACCAGGACCAGCCGGCCGAACGGATTGCGCGCCAGGGACTGGATGTTGCTCATGAAGACACCTCGGCGCGGTCAGGCCTGCGTGGCCGTGTGGACATTGACGTTGGGCGCGACGACGACGACGCTGTCCTGCTCCTCCGCGTCGACGCGGCGGGCCTGCGCCTCCCACAGCCGCCAGTAGGCACCCTGCTTGGCGATCAACTCGTCGTGCGGCCCGACCTCGACGATCTCGCCGCGGTCCATCACCACCAGCCGGTCGGCCTTGCGTAGCGTCGACAGGCGGTGCGCGATCGCGATCGTCGTGCGGCCCCGCACCAGGTTGTCCAGCGCCTTCTGGATCTCCTTCTCGGTCTCGGTGTCCACCGCCGAGGTGGCCTCGTCCATGATCAGGATGCGGGGATCGATCAGCAGCGCCCGCGCGATCGAGATGCGCTGGCGCTCGCCGCCGGACAGCCCCTGGCCGCGCTCGCCCACCAGCGAGTCGTAGCCCTGCGGCAGCCGCAGGATGAATTCATGCGCATGCGCGGCGCGGGCCGCGGCGACGATCTCCTCGCGCGTCGCGTCGGGCTTGCCGTAGGCAATGTTCTCCGCGATGGTGCCGAAGAACAGGAAGGGTTCCTGCAGGACCAGGCCGATGTGGCGGCGGTAGTCGGCCAGCGAGAAGCGGCGCAGGTCCACGCCGTCCAGCTTGATCGCGCCTTCGGTGACGTCGTAGAAGCGGCAGATCAGGTTGACCATCGTGCTCTTGCCCGAGCCGCTGTGGCCGACCAGGCCGATCATCTCGCCGGGCTGGATCTCGAGGTTGAGATCGCGGATCACCGTCCGGTTGCCGTAGCGGAAGCCGATGTCCTGCAGCGTCAGCCCGCCGCGCACCTTCTCCAGCCGGACCGGCTGGGCCGGTTCAGGCACGTTGGAATGGTGGTCGAGGATGTCGAAGATCCGCTTGGCGCCCGAGGCCGCCTTCTGCGTCACCGAGACGATCCGGCTCATCGAGTCCAGCCGCCCATAGAAGCGCCCGATGTAGGCCAGGAACGCGGTCAGCGTGCCGACCGTGATCTGCGAATGCGCGATCAACCAGATGCCGAAGGCCCACACGACCAGCAGGCCGATTTCGGTCAGCAGCGACACGCTCGGCGTGAACAGGCTCCAGGTCTTGTTGAGCCGGTCGTTGACCAGCAGGTTGTGCTTGTTGGCGCTGCGGAAGCGCTCGGCCTCGCGGCGCTCCTGGGCGAAGGCCTTGACCACGCGGATGCCGGGGATGGTGTCGGCCAGCACCGAGGTCACCTCGCCCCAGACGCGGTCGATCTTCTCGAAGCCGGTGCGCAGCTTGTCGCGCACCAGGTGGATCAGCCAGGCGATGAAGGGCAGCGGCACCAGCGTGGCCAGCGCCAGCCAGGCGTTGTTGGAGAACAGGATCACCGTGATCATCAGCAGCATCAGGCAATCGGTGATGAAGTCCAGCGCATGCAGCGACAGGAAGACGCTGATGCGGTCGGTCTCCGAGCCGATGCGGCTCATCAGGTCGCCGGTGCGCTTGGAGCCGAAGTACTCCAGCGACAGGCCCAGCAGGTGGTCGAAGGTCGCCGTGCGCAGGTCCGCGGCGATGCGCTCGGAGACCAGCGCGAGGATGTAGGTCTTGGCCCAGCCCAGGATCCAGGACACGATCGCCGCGCCCAGCAGGCCGCCCAGGTAGAGCGCCACCAGCCCGGTGTCGATCTGGCGGCCCTGCTGGAACGGGATCAGCACGTCGTCCATCAGCGGCATGGTCAGGTAGGGCGACACCAGCGTCGCGCCGGTCGCGCCCAGCATCAGCAGGAAGCCCAGCAGCAGCTGGCCGCGATAGGGCCGGGCGAAGCGCCACAGCCGCAGCAGTACCCAGGTCGAGGGCGGCGTGTGCAGCTCCCGCGCGCAGGAGGGGCATTCCTCGCTGTCCTCGGGCAGCACGGCCTGGCAGCTCGGGCAGAGCTCGGGTTCGGCGTCCTGGGTCAGCGCCGGTTCATCGCGGCGGTTGAAGGCGTCCTGGAAGCGCTGGGCCTGCAGGTTGACCTTCATCGTGAAGCGCCACTGGGCCAGCCGGCCGCGCTCGTCGACCAGTTCCAGCAGGCCCAGCCCGGCATGGTCCGACAACGCCAGGCGCAGCGCCGGCGTCAGCGGCCATTCGCGCTCGACCAGCGCGCCGGCGCCGTCCTCGGAGGGCTCCAGCGACAGCAACCGTTGATCGGTGAGTTGCAGACCGCCCCGGGCAAAGCGCAATCGCGCATCGAGGTCAACCTCCAGCGTGGCCCGGACGTTCTCGCCACGCCGCAGGCGTGACGCGAAGGCCTCGGCGAGCGAAACGCCGCCGGCACTGGCCGACGCGACAGGATGTTGATGCTGCATTTGTGTTGTTCTGCGATCTTCGAAACCGGACGTTCTTCGCCGCTTCCCTGGTCAGGGCAAGACCCGGACCAACCCGGATGCGGCATTTTTCGCGGGATTTTCGCTTAAGCGCACAATTGTGCTTCGCATTCCTCTCCGGTGGTCCGCCGGGCGGCCCCCTTCCACGTTCCCACCCCTCATGAGCCGACACGACGACATCAAGCTCCTGCGCATCAACTACCTGCGCGGCCCCAACATGTGGACCTATCGTCCGGTGCTGGAAACCTGGTTGGACCTGGGTGGCCTGGAGGAACATCCCTCGAACCTGATTCCCGGCTTCACCGAGCGCCTGTGCAAGCGGCTGCCGGCGCTGGAAGAGCACCACTGCGGCGTGGGCGAGCGCGGCGGCTTCCTGCAGCGCCTGACCGAAGGCACCTGGATGGGCCATGTGCTGGAGCACGTCGTCATCGAGCTGCTGAACCTGGCGGGCATGCCCACCGGTTTCGGCCAGACCCGCTCCACCTCGCAGCATGGCGTCTACCGCATGGTCTTCCGCGCCCGCGACGAGCAGGTTGCCCGCTGCGCGTTGGAGCAGGGCCACGCGCTGCTGATGGCCACGATCAATGGCGACGACTTCGACGTCGGCGCCGCCGTCGAGGCCATCCGCGACAAGCTCGACGACTGTTACCTCGGCCCCTCCACCGCCGCCATCGTGGCCGCCGCGACCGACCGCCGCATCCCCCACATCCGCCTGAACGACGGCAACCTGGTCCAGCTCGGCTACGGCGCCCGCCAGCGCCGCATCTGGACGGCCGAGACCGACATGACCAGCGCGATCGCCGAAGGCATCGCGCGCGACAAGGACCTGACCAAGGAACTGCTGAAGTCGGTCGGCGTGCCGGTGCCCGCCGGCCAGGCGGTCAAGACCGCCGCCGAGGCCTGGGACGTCGCCCAGGACCTGGGCCTGCCGGTCGTCGTCAAGCCCTCGGACGGCAACCACGGCCGCGGCGTCACGCTGGACCTGCGCCACCAGGCCGATGTCGAGGCCGCCTTCCACCTGGCCGACAAGGAAGGCTCGGAAGTGCTGGTCGAGAGCTACATCCCCGGCATGGAGCACCGCCTGCTGGTGGTCGGCGGCCAGGTCGTCGCCGCGGCGCGCGGCGAGGAGGCCTGGATCACCGGCGACGGCACGCACAACGTCATCGAGCTGATCGACCTGCAGATCAACACCGATCCGCGCCGCGGCACGACCGAGGACTTCCCGCTCAACCGCATCGACATCCGCGACGACCCGGTCGTGCTGCTGGACCTGCAGCGCCAGGGCCTGTCCGGCGACGGCGTGCCCGAGGCCGGCCGGCGCGTGCTGATCCAGCGCAACGGCAACGTCGCGATCGACTGCACCGCGCAGATCCACCCCGAGGTCGCCCATGCGGTCTCGCTGGCGGTGCGCACCGTCGGCCTGGACATCGCCGGCGTCGACCTGGTCTGCAGCGACATCTCCCGGCCGCTGTCCGAGACCGGCGGCGCCATCGTCGAAGTCAACGCAGGCCCCGGCCTGCTGATGCACCTGAAGCCGGCCGAGGGCATGCCCCAGCCGGTGGGCCAGGCCATCATCGACCACCTGTTCGCCGAGGACGAGAACGGCCGCATTCCCATCGTGGGCGTGGCGGGCTCGCGCGGCACGGCGCAGATCGCGCGCCTGGTCGGCTGGCTGCTGCACCTGAACGGCCGCCACGTCGGCCTGGCCTGCGGCGCCGGCCTGTTCCTGGGCACCCGCCGCGTCGAGCGCAAGCCCAGCGCGACCTGGGCCGCCAGCCACCGCCTGCTGATGAACCGCGCGTCGACGCGATCGTCGTGGAGAACGGCGCCGGCACCATCCTGGGCGACGGCCTGGCCTACGACCGCTGCCAGGTCGGCGTCGTCACCGACATGGGTCGCGTGCCCGAGCTCGACCAGCACGACATCCAGACCGAGGACCAGCTCTTCAAGGTCTTGCGCACGCAGGTCGACGTGGTGCTGTCCGACGGCGTCGCCGTGCTCAACGCCGACGAGGCCAAGGTGGCCGAGATGGCGGAGCTCTCCGACGGCGAGGTCATCTTCTACGCCCTGGACGCCGCCAACGAGGCGCTGTCCGCGCACCGCGCGCGGGAAGGCCGCGGCGTGTTCCTGCGCGGCGGCGCCGCGATGCTGGCGCAGGGCACGGCGGAAACCTCGGGCGCCAATGTCGACTCGCTGCAGGCCCGCTTCCGCGCGGCCGGGCAGGAGATCGGCACCGACTCCGTGCTGGCCGCCGTCGCCACCGCGTGGGCGATGGGCATCTCGCCCGAGCTGATCTCCGCCGGCCTGGACACCTTCGTGCCGGACCTGCCGCAGTAAGCGCGCGGCCGCCGTTCCGATCGCCCCTTCAAAGAACAGTCGAACCGAAAGACGACAGATGGAAGTCTCCCGCACCCGCGCCCTCCGCGGCCCCAACATGTGGAGCCGCCACACCGCCATCGAGGCGGTCGTGCACTGCAGCGAGACCGAGCGCGCGCTCGCCGACATGGCCGGCTTCGAGGCCCGCCTGCGCGAGCGCTTCCCCGGCATCGGCCCGCTGCGGCCGGCCAGCAGCGCCAAGTCGCCCATCACGCTGGCCCATGTGCTGGAGCAGGCGGCGCTCGCGCTGCAGGCCCAGGCCGGCTGCCCGGTGACCTTCAGCCACACCCACACCACGTCCGAGCCGGGCACCTACCAGGTCGTCGTCGAGTACAGCGAGGAAGACGTCGGCCGCATGGCCTTCGACAAGGCCGTCGAGCTGATCGCCGCGGCCCAGTCCGGCGGCGCCTTCGACGCCGACGCCGCCATCAAGGCGCTGCGCGAGACCGACGAGGACATCCGCCTCGGCCCCTCGACCGGCTCCATCGTCGACGCCGCCTGCAAGCGCGGCATCCCCTTCCGCCGCCTGACGCAGGGCTCGCTGGTGCAGCTGGGCTGGGGCGTCAAGCAGCGCCGCATCTGGGCGGCCGAGGTCGACGCCACCAGCGCGGTGTCCGAATCGATCGCGCAGGACAAGGACCTGTCCAAGCGCCTGCTGCAGTCGGCCGGCGTGCCGGTGCCGATCGGCGCGCCGGTGAACTCGGTCGACGAAGCCTGGGAGCTGGCGCAGGAGATCGGCCTGCCCGTCGTGGTCAAGCCGCTGGACGGCAACCAGGGCAAGGGCGTGACGGTGAACGTCGCCACCCGCGAGCATCTGGAGATGGCCTACAAGGCGGCCGACGAGATCGGCACCGTGATGGTCGAGAAGTTCCTGCCCGGCAGCGATTACCGCCTGCTGGTGGTCGGCGACAAGCTGGTGGCCGCGGCCCGCCGCGATCCGCCCAACGTGATCGGCGACGGCGTGCACACGGTGCGCCAGCTGGTCGACAAGGTCAACGAGGACCCGCGCCGCGGCGACGGCCATGCCACCTCGCTGACGAAGATCCGCCTGGACGACATCGCCATCGCGCGCCTGGACCTGCAGGGGCTGACGCCGGAGTCGGTGCCCGACAAGGGCCGCCGCGTGATCCTGCGCAACAACGCCAACCTGTCCACCGGCGGCACCGCCACCGACGTGACCGATGACGTGCATCCCGAGGTCGCGGCGCGCGCGATCGCGGCGGCGACCGTCGTCGGCCTGCATGTCTGCGGCGTCGACGTGGTGGCCGAGAGCGTGCACAAGCCGCTCGAGGAGCAGAGCGGCGGCATCGTCGAGGTCAACGCCGCGCCCGGCCTGCGCATGCACCTGAGCCCGTCCTACGGCAAGGGCCGCGACGTCGGCGAAGCCATCATCTCGAGCATCTACGGCCCGGGCAACCGCGGCAGCGCGAACGAGGACGGCCGCATCCCCATCGTCGCGGTCACCGGCACCAACGGCAAGACGACGACCTCGCGCCTGGTGGCGCACATGTTCGCGACGCAGGGCCTGCGCGTGGGCATGACCAACACCGATGGCGTCTACGTCGACGGCCGCCAGACCGACAGCGGCGACTGCTCCGGCCCGAAGAGCGCGCGCAACGTGCTGATGCATCCGGACGTCGAGGCGGCGGTCTTCGAGACCGCACGCGGCGGCGTGCTGCGCGAGGGCCTGGGCTTCGACCGCTGCCAGGTGGCGGTGGTGACCAACCTGGGCGAAGGCGACCACCTGGGCATGAACTTCCTCAACACCGTCGAGGAGCTGGCGCTGGTCAAGCGCGTGATCGTGCAGAACGTGGCCGACAACGGTTATGCGGTGCTCAACGCCGCCGACCCGGTCGTGGCCAAGATGGCCGAGGTCTGCCCGGGCCAGGTGATCTTCTTCGCCAGCGACCGTCACCATCCGCTGATGGCCACCCACCGCGCGCAGGGCAAGCGCTGCGTCTACATCGACGGCGACGCGCTGGTCGCGGCGCAGGGCGCGTGGCGCGAGTCCATCCCGCTGCGCGACATCCCCTTCACCCGCGGCGGCGCGATCCCGTTCCAGAACGAGAACGCGATGGCGGCGGTGGCGGCGGCCTGGGGCGTGGGCCTGGACTGGGACACGATCCGGCGCGGGCTGGCCAGCTTCATGAGCGATCCGGACAGCGTGCCGGGCCGCTTCAACGTGATGGACTACCGCGGCGCGACCGTCATCGCCGACTACGGCCACAACGGCGACGCGATGCGCGCGCTGGTGCAGGCGGTGCAGGCGCTGCCGGCCAACAAGCGCTCGGTGGTGATCTCGGGCGCGGCGACCGCCTTGATGGCGCAACGCGCGGAGCGCCCCGGTGCGCTGCTCGCCACGCGCAGCCAGCGCCTGCTGCTGCCGCTGCTGTTCGGGATGGCGGTGATCGTGCCGCCGCAGGCCTACCTCGAGGTGGTCGAGAGGCTCCATTACAGCGGCAGCTACCTGGATTTCCTGAAGCTCTATTTCCAGGCGTACCACGGCTTCTGCCGCGGCGACGACTGCCTGGCGCTGCCGACCTGGAACCACCTCTGGTTCCTGCCCTACCTCTGGACCTACACCGTGCTGGTGCTGCTGGCGCTGATGCTGCCCGGCGGGCGCCGAGTGCTCGCGCATCCGGCATGGGGGCGGCTGGTGGCCGACGGCCGGCTGCTCTGGGTGCCCTGGCTGGTCTTCGCGCTGCTGCGCCAGCACCTGCTCGAGCGCTTTCCCACCACCCACGACCTGCTCCACGACGGCTACCAGCATGGCGTGTACGCCGCGATGTTCCTGCTGGGCTTCGCGTTGTTTGGCTCGCGCGACGACCGGCACGGGGCCTGGGCCGCCGCGCGCCGCTGGCGCTGGGCCGCGCTGCTGGGCTACATCGCCGTGCAGGGCCTCTCGGAGGCGATCGTGAGCGCCTGGCGTCAGGCCCATGGCGAGGACTTCCCCGAAGCGCTGCTGATGGCGCTGCGCGCGCTCAACGCCGGCAAGCAATGGCTGCCAATCGTGGCAATGATGGGCTTCGGTCGGCAGTGGTTCGCCGACCGCGATTCGCCAATGCTGCGATGGCTGACGCTGGCGGTGTTCCCGTTCTACCTGGTCCACCAGACGGTGACGGTCATCGCGGGCCACCTGCTGGCGCCGCTGCACTGGCCGCTGGCGCTGGAAGCGTTCGCGCTGGTGGCGATCACCGCGCTCGGCTGCCTGCTCGCCGCGCTCGTGGCGATGCGCGTGAATGCGCTGCGGCCTTGGATGGGTCTGGGGCCCTCGGGACGCTCTGCCCCCTTGGATCCTTTGAACCCTTCGAAGCGCAAGCGCCGGAAAGCAAAAAGCCCGGCACCTTGCGGTACCGGGCTTTCCGATTCTTCTTATTAATGGTCGGGGTGGCGGGATTCGAACTCGCGACCCCTTGCACCCCATGCAAGTGCGCTACCAGGCTGCGCTACACCCCGACGAAGCCTCAGATTCTATACGCAATTTTGCGGCTCATGCA
The DNA here is from genome assembly GCF_007997345.1 of Mitsuaria sp. TWR114. Classification (NCBI taxonomy): domain Bacteria; kingdom Pseudomonadati; phylum Pseudomonadota; class Betaproteobacteria; order Burkholderiales; family Sphaerotilaceae; genus Roseateles; species Mitsuaria sp. TWR114. The sequence continues at coordinate 8,589 of NZ_VOSR01000172.1, read as the reverse complement.
AGCAAACTCTCTCGAATCGCCAGCAGCTCGTCGCGCACCTGCTCCAGCGTCAGCTTCTCGAGCGACACCGTGGTGTGCGCCGCGCCGTCGGCGAAGTCCGCGGCGAGCGCGCGCGACGCTTCGCGGTGGTCGCGGTAGGCCTCGAGCTGCGCCGATGCAAGCGCTTCCGCGCGGAACTCCTGCGCGTTGGCGGCATGGCTGCCGGCATCGGTCAATTGATTGCGCGCGCCGCTGATCGTGAAGCCCTGGTCGTAGAGCAGATCGCGGATGCGGCGGATGAGCAGCACCTCATGATGCTGGTAATAACGCCGGTTGCCCCGCCGCTTCATCGGCTTGAGCTGCGTGAATTCCTGTTCCCAGTAACGCAGGACATAGGGCTTCACGCCGCACAGCTCGCTCACCTCACCGATGGTGAAGTAGCGCTTGGCGGGAATGGCGGGAAGCTGGACGTCCATGGGGATCAGCGGCTCCGGCGGCGGCGGGAAGGGTCAGACTCTACTCGAAGTCACTGCCCGTCGGCGTGTTGCCCTGGACCGCTTCTTTCAATTTGTGACTCGCATGAAACGTCACGACGTTGCGCGCCTTGATGGGGATCGCTTCGCCGGTGCGCGGGTTGCGGCCGGGTCTGGGCGCCTTGCGCCGGATGTTGAAGTTGCCGAAGCCCGACAGCTTCACCTCGCGGCCGCTGGACAGGCTCTGATGAATGATGTCGAAGAAGGCCTCGACCATGTCCTTGGACTCGCGCTTGTTCAGGCCGAGCTTGTCGAACAGCAGTTCCGCCAGCTCGGCCTTGGTCAGCGTGGGCGTCTCCAGGCTGCCGAGCAGCACCCGCGCCTGCTCCTTCAGATCGTCATCGTTCATCGACATCCTCCGCTCCCCCTCAGCCCCGCAGGCGCGCGCCCAGGCGTTCGCCCAGCTGCGTCACCACCTTCGCCACCGCCTGCTCGATGCGTTCGTCGGTCAGCGTGTTCTCGTCATCGAGCAGCTCCAGGCGCACGGCCAGGCTGCGTTCGCCCGCCTGCAGCTCCGCCGTCGGCTGGGCGGGCTTGAAGACGTCGAACAGACGCGCCGAGCGTACCAGGGCTTCGCCGCTGGATTCGATCGCCCGCATGAGGGAGGCATAGGTCACCTGCTCATTGACGATCAGCGCCAGATCGCGTTGCACCGCCTGCAGGCGCGGCACGCCCTGGCCCTGCGGCAGCGTGCGCGCCAGCACCGCGTCCAGCGACAGCTCGAACAGCACCGGCGCCGACGGCAGTTCGTAGCCCTGGCGCCACTTCGGATGCAGCTCGCCGATCACGCCGATCTCGACGCCGTCCAGCAGCACACGGGCGCTGCGGCCCGGATGCAGCGCGGGATGGGCGGCCGCTTCGAAGCTCAGCGCGCGCGGCGCGAACAGCGCTTCCAGGTCGCCCTTCACATCGAAGAAGTCGACGGCGCGGTCCTTCTGCGCCCATTGCTGCTGGTCCGCCGGCCCCCAGGCCAGGCCGGCCAGTCGCATCGGCTGCGCGATGCCGGCGATCGTGGTGTCGCTTTCCTGCACCGAGGCGTCGCGCAGGAACACGCGGCCGATCTCGAACACGCGCACGCGCGGCGCCTTGCGCGACAGGTTGTTGCGCAGCACCTGCACGAGCGAGCCCATGAGCGACGTGCGCATCACCGCCAGCGGCGCGGCGATCGGGTTCAGCAGCTGGATCGGGTTGGTGTTGCCGGCGAGCTCCTGCTCCCAGCGCGCCTCGACGAAGCTGAAGTTGATGGTCTCGAAGTAACCCAGGCCGGCCATCGCGTGACGCAGCGCGTGCGTCGCGCGGCGCGATTCGGTGCGCACCTTGCCGACCACCGGCGCCAGCGGCGGCGTCGACGGCAGCTTCGGATAACCCAGCACGCGGATGACTTCCTCGATCAGGTCTTCCTCGATCTGCAGGTCGAAGCGGAACGACGGCGGCGTCACCGTGATCACGCCCGGCGCCGACGTGAACGCCAGACCCAGGCGCTGGAACACGCCTTCGCAGTCGGCCTGCGTGACCGGCATGCCGATGACCTTGGCGGCGCGCTCGACGCGCAGCGCGACCGGCTTGCGCTCGGGCAGTTGCGTGGTCTGGTCGTCCATCGGGCCGCACGTCGTTTCCGGGCCGCCGCAGATGGACAGGATCAGCTCCGTGATGCGCTCGATGTGATCGACGGTGCCGGCCGGATCGACGCCGCGCTCGAAGCGGTGGCCGGCGTCGGTCGAGAAGTTGTAGCGGCGCGAGCGCCCCATCACCGCCTTCGGCCACCAGAACGCGGCCTCGACATAGATGTGCTTCGTGTCGTCGGAGACGGCGGTGGCGTTGCCGCCCATGATGCCGGCCAGCGATTCGACCTGCTCGCGATCGGCGATCACGCCGACCTGCTCGTCGACCTCGATGATGTTGCCGTTGAGCAGCTTGAGTTGCTCCCCCTTCCTGCCCCAGCGCACGATCAGTTCGCCATGGATCTTGTCCAGGTCGAAGATGTGGGACGGGCGGCCCAGCTCGAACATCACGTAGTTCGAGATGTCCACCAGCGGCGACACCGAGCGCTGGCCGCAGCGGGCCAGGCGGTCGACCATCCACTGCGGGGTCTTGGCCTTGGTGTCGACGTTGCGGATCACGCGGCCCGAGAAGCGGCCGCACAGGTCCGGCGCCTCGATGCGCACCGGCAGCTTGGCGTCGTTGGCGACGGCGGCGGGCTGGATCTCCGGCGCGATCAGCGGCGCGCCGGTCAGCGCGGACACCTCGCGGGCGATGCCATAGACGCTCAGCGCGTGCGCCAGGTTCGGCGTCAGCTTCAGCGTGAACAGCGTGTCATCCAGGTTCAGGTGCTTGCGGATGTCCTCGCCCAGCGGCGCGTCCGCGGCCAGCTCGAGCAGGCCGCCATGGTCCTCGGACAGCTTCAGCTCGCGGGCCGAGCACAGCATGCCGAAGCTCTCGACGCCGCGCAGCTTGCCCTTGCCGATCTTGAAGGGCTTGCCGTCCTCGCCGGGGGGCAGCTCGGCGCCGATCGTGGCCAGCGGCACGCGGATGCCGGCGCGCGCGTTCGGCGCGCCGCAGACGATCTGCAGCAGTTCGGGGCCGCCGGCGTTGACCTTGCACACGCGCAGGCGGTCCGCGTCGGGATGCTGCGCGGCTTCGACGATCTCCGCCACGACGATGCCGTGGAACGGCGGCGCCACCGGGCGCAGCTCCTCGACCTCCAGGCCGGACATCGTCAGCAGCTCGGCCAGTTCTTGCGTGTTCAGCGCGGGATTGCAGAAGGCCCGCAGCCAGCTCTCAGGGAATTGCATGTGTTTCTCTCTTGCTCTCTAGGCGACCGACAGGCGTGCTTACTTGAACTGCGACAGGAAGCGCAGGTCGCCGTCGAAGAACAGGCGCAGGTCATTGACGCCGTAGCGCAGCATGGCCAGGCGGTCGATGCCCGAGCCGAAGGCGAAGCCGATGTAGCGCTCGGGATCGAGGCCCATGTTGCGGATCACCTGCGGGTGCACCTGGCCCGAGCCCGACACCTCCAGCCAGCGGCCCTTGAGCGGGCCGGAGCCGAACATCATGTCGATCTCGGCGCTGGGCTCGGTGAACGGGAAATAGCTGGGGCGGAAACGGATCTCCATGTCCGTCGTCTCGAAGAACTGCTGCATGAAGTTCACGTAGACGGACTTGAGGTCCTTGAAGCTGATGTTCTCGCCGACCCACAGGCCCTCGACCTGGTGGAACATCGGCGAATGCGTCGCGTCGCTGTCGACGCGGTAGGTGCGGCCCGGCGCGATCACGCGGATCTCGGGCATCGGCTGGCCGGCGTCAATCAGCGCACGATGCTTCTTGACGTGCTGCACCGCGTAGCGGATCTGCATCGGGCTGGTGTGCGTGCGCAAGACATGGCCCCCTTCGATGTAGAAGGTGTCATGCATCGAGCGGGCCGGATGGTCCTCGGGCGTGTTCAGCGCGGTGAAGTTGAACCAGTCGTTCTCGATTTCCGGGCCGTCGGCCACGTCGAAGCCCATCGAGCCGAAGATGGCCTCGATGCGCTCCATCGCCCGCGTGATCGGGTGCAGGCCGCCGGTGCCGCGCTGGCGACCGGGCAGCGTCACGTCCAGCGCCTCGGCCTTGAGCTGCTTCTCGAGTTCGGCATCCGCCAGCGCCTGGCGACGCGCGGTCAGCGCGGCCTCGATGCCCTGCTTGAGCTGGTTGATCTGCGCGCCGCGGGTCTTCTTCTCCTCGACGGACAGCGCGGCCATGCCCTTCATCAGCTCGGTGACCTGGCCGGTCTTGCCCAGGAAGCGGGCCTTGGCGTTCTCCAGGTCAGCGGGAGTCGTGGCGGCGGCGAAATCGCCGGTGGCCTGTTGCAGCAGTTGATCGAGGTCGTTCATCGCGGGGCGCCGATGCGGCATCTGGCGTCGTTGGCGGAAATCGAAGGGCGCGACGGTGAAATGGCGAACATCGCACCACCGCGCCGGAATGAAAAAAGGCCGAACACCAGGGTGTCGGCCTTTGAAAAGGGCGACTCCGGCAACACCGGAGTTGCCAGTCCATCCACGGGCGAGCACCCGCAAACGGACCTTGGCAATTAAGCCAGAGCGGCCTTCACCTTGGCGAAGATGCTGGCGAAACCAGCAGGATCGTTGACGGCGAGATCGGCCAGGACCTTGCGGTCGATGTCGATCTGGGCCTTCTTCAGGCCGGCCACGAACTTGCTGTAGCTCAGACCCAGGCCACGGCTTGCCGCGTTGATACGGGCAATCCACAGCTGGCGGAACACGCGCTTCTTGGCACGGCGGTCACGGTAGGCGTACTGGCCCGCCTTCATCACCGCCTGCTTGGCGATGCGGAAGACGTTCTTGCGACGACCACGGAAGCCCTTGGCCAGGGCCAGGACCTTCTTGTGACGAGCACGTGCGGTGACACCACGTTTGACGCGAGGCATGTTGTATCTCCTTGTCTACTGCTGGATTACAGACCAGCGGTGGGCAGCATCGCGGCGATGTGGCCCATGTTGGTCTCATGCACGGTCGTGGCGCCACGCAGCTGGCGCTTGTTCTTCGTGGTCTTCTTGGTCAGGATGTGGCGCTTGAACGCCTGACCGCGCTTGACGGTGCCACCCGGACGAACGCGAAAACGCTTTTTCGCGCTGCTCTTGGTCTTCATCTTGGGCATGACTGCTCCTTCTATGTGCGTCCCTGCAGGCGACCCCGGGTTCCGGAGTACTTGCCTGGCCTGCAGGAGACTAATGAGCCTGTCGACGACCAGATCGACAGGCCAGGTCTGCAAGAACAACGCCTTGCAAACAGAACCGGGCCGCAGCCCGGTTCTGTTTGCACCCCTCGCGAGGTGAGGGCCGACCCGCGGGCCGGCCCGGCGCATCAGCTGCGCTTCTTCGGCGCGAGCACCATGATCATCTGGCGCCCTTCCAGCTTGGGCATGTGCTCCACCACCGCCACGTCCGCCAGTTCATCACGGATGCGCTCCAGCATGCGCATGCCGATGTCCTGGTGGGTGATCTCGCGACCGCGGTAGCGCAGCGTGACCTTGCCCTTGTCGCCGTCCTCCGCGATGAAGCGGCGCAGGTTGCGCATCTTGATCTGGTAGTCGCCTTCGTCCGTGCCCGGACGGAACTTGACTTCCTTGACCTCGATGACCTTCTGCTTGGACTTGGCTTCCGCCGCGCGCTTCTGCTCCTGGTACTTGAACTTGCCGTAGTCCATCAACCGGCAGACCGGCGGGACCGCTGTCGCGGCAATCTCAACCAGATCGACGTCCAGGTCACCGGCCATCCGGAGCGCTTCCTGGATCGAGACGATGCCGATCGGCTCGTTCTCCGGGCCATTCAGACGGACTTCGGAAGCGGTGATTTCGCGGTTCAGGCGGTGCTTGCGCTCCGGAATCGCACGACGGTCAGCAAAAGTAGCGATGGTGGTTACCTTTAAACGGGCCTTGGCAAGGGTCCGAAGAGATCAATAAACGCAAAAAGCGCCCGACTCAGGCTTTGTCCGCGATGGCCGTCGAGAGCTTCGAGACGAAGTCCTCCAGCGACATCACGCCCAGATCCTGGTTGCCTCGGGCGCGCACTGCAACCGCGCCGTTCGCCTTTTCCTTGTCGCCGACGACGAGGATGAACGGGACTTTTTGCAGCGAATGCTCGCGGATTTTATACGTGATCTTTTCATTGCGCAAATCGGCCTGGACCCTAAGCCCTTGTTTTTGCAGCGATTTCACAATGTCTGAAACGTAATCCGCCTGGGCGTCCGTGATATTCGCGACAACCACCTGCGTCGGCGCCAGCCAGACGGGCAGCGCGCCGGCGTGCTGCTCGATCAGGATGCCGATGAAACGCTCCAGGCTGCCGACGATCGCGCGATGCAGCATCACGGGCGTGCGGCGCTCGCCGTCCTCGCCGACGTACTCGGCACCCAGGCGGCCCGGCATCGAGAAGTCGACCTGCATCGTGCCGCACTGCCACTGGCGGCCGATCGCGTCCTTGAGCGTGTATTCGATCTTCGGACCGTAGAAGGCGCCATCGCCGGGGGCGATGATGAATTCCACGCCGGAGGCGCGCAGCGACTCCATCAGCGCGAACTCGGCCTTGTCCCAGACCTCATCGGAGCCGATGCGCGCCTCGGGGCGCGTCGCGACCTTGTAGATGATGTTCTCGAAACCGAAGTCCTTGTAGACCTTCTGCAACAGTGCCGTGTACGCCACGCATTCGGCCAGGATCTGGTCTTCCGTGCAGAAGATGTGGCCGTCGTCCTGCGTGAAGCCGCGCACGCGCATGATGCCGTGCAGGCCGCCCGTGGGCTCGTTGCGATGGCACTGGCCGAACTCGCCGAAGCGCAGCGGCAGATCGCGGTAGCTCTTGATGCCGTGCTTGAAGATCAGGATGTGACCGGGACAGTTCATCGGCTTGAGCGCGTAATCGCGCTTCTCCGATTCCGTCGTGAACATGTTGTCGCGGTACTTGTCCCAGTGGCCCGTGGCCTCCCACAGCGTCTTGTCGAGCAGCTGCGGGCCTTTCACTTCCTGGTAGCCGTTGTCGCGGTACACGCGGCGCATGTACTGCTCGACTTCCTGCCACACCGTCCAGCCCTTGGGATGCCAGAACACCACGCCCGGCGCGTGCTCGTCGATGTGGAACAGCTCCAGCTCCTTGCCGAGCTTGCGGTGGTCGCGCTTCTCGGCTTCCTCGAGCATGCGCAGGTAGTTGGCCAGGTCGTCCTTCGTCGCCCAGGCCGTGCCGTAGATGCGCTGCAGCTGCTCGTTGCGGTGGTCGCCGCGCCAGTAGGCGCCCGCCACCTTCATCAGCTTGAAGAACTTGAGCTTGCCGGTGGACGGGACGTGCGGGCCGCGGCACAGGTCGGTGAAGCCGCCCTCGGCGTAGAGCGACACGTCCTGGTCGGCCGGGATGCTCTCGATGATCTCGGCCTTGTAGGCCTCGCCGATGCCTTTGAAGTACTGCACCGCCTCGTCGCGCGGCAGCACCGAGCGCGTCACCTTCTCGTCCTTCTTCGCGAGCTCGGCCATCTTGGCCTCGATCGCCGCGAGGTCCTCGGGCGTGAACGGACGCTTGTAGGAGAAGTCGTAATAGAAGCCGTGTTCGATGACCGGGCCGATCGTGACCTGGGCGTCGGGGAACAGCTCCTTGACCGCGTAGGCCAGCAGGTGGGCCGTCGAGTGGCGGATCACCTCCAGCCCGTCCGGATCCTTGTCCGTGACGATGGCCAGCTGCGTGTCCTGGTCGATGAGGAAGCTCGTGTCGACGAGCCGGGCGTTCTCGCCCGCGCCGACGCGGCCGGCCAGCGCGGCCTTGGCCAGGCCCGTGCCGATGGAGGCGGCCACCTCGGCGACGGTCACCGGCTGCGGGAACTCGCGCTTGGAACCGTCGGGCAGTTGGATGGAAATTTGGGACATGTTCGGGTACTCCAGAAAACAAAAAGCGCGGCCACTTGCCGCGCTTGATCTGGGGTGCTGACTGTTTCCGGACAGCAGGGGAAAAGACGTGACGAGCCGCGGCCGCTCAAACCTTCGCAGTGGAGGTGCTAGTCCGCGGTGTCATAACCGATTCGCCTTTCCCGGTCCTTGTTGGAAAAAGAAATGAAGGCGGCAGTGTAGCTCAGAGCGCCTGGATGTCGAGCGACGGGCGGCTGCAGGCCTCCTGGAATTCGTCGCGCAGGCGCTCGCCCTCGCGCACCGCGCGCAGCCAGTCGCGGGCGCGGCCCGGCACGTCGTTCAGGTAGCGCTGGAAGTCGTTGCGGTCGGGCAGCTTGCCATTGGGCAGCGTCTTCACCCACTCGGGGTTGGGCGTCAGCAGCACGACGTTGTCGAGGAAGGCGCTGGTGCGGTGCCGGTGCTTGAGCGCCTTGTCCAGCCATCCGGGAATCACGCTCGACTGGAAATGCGGATAGAGCGCGATGCCGTCGCCCACCATCGCCGCGTAGTTCAGGTGCAGGTGGTAGTCGGTGATGCCGCCGTCCCAGTAGGCGCCGGCGGGCGCGCCTTCGATGTCGTGCACGGCCTGCAGCCAGAACGGGATGGAGCAGCTCGCCAGCAGGCTGGGCTTGAGGTTGCCGGCGTCCAGCGCGACCTG
>NZ_VOSR01000171.1:0-2624 GCF_007997345.1 Mitsuaria sp. TWR114 | reverse complement strand
GTAGCGCAGCTCGTAGCCGTTGGCGGGGTTGCCGTCGGTGTCGAGCTCGACGGTGACGCTCACGTTCGCCTCGGTCTTGCCGCCCAGCACCGGGCGGGGACGCACCGTGCTGCCGATGTCGATGACGCTGTCCGGCGCGCTGGCGTCGACCGTGACCGCCAGGAGCGCTGACGTGAAGCCGCTCGCGACCGCGCCGAAGCGATGTGTGCCATCCGCGAGCGCGGCGCCTGCGAGCGTGTATTGCCAGCGGCCGGTGCTGTCCGCCACCACCGTGCCCAGCGCCTCGCCCGCCTCGAGCAGGCCGTTGTCGTCGGCATCGCGGAACAGCGTCACCGTCGCCGCGGCCGCGGCGAAGCCGGCGAGTGTCAGCGGCGAGGCCGCGCTGCCGTTGGCGAAGGTGAGTTCGTCATGGGCCGACGCGCCGGTGTCGCTGCCGCGGCCGAGCTGCACGACCGGCGTGCCGATCGGCTTCACGTCCAGCGTCGCCAGCGTGGGGACGATGCTGACGTTGCCGGCGCGGTCCGTCGCGGTGATCTCCACCTGACGCACGCCCGGCACCTGGCCGATGCCGCATTTGTAGGCCAGACGCTCAAGCAGCGTCTGCGTGACGTTCTCGGTCAGCGTCATGTTCGGCGTGATGGTCACGACCACCGTGCCGTCGCCGGGACGCGTGTAGACCATGTCCATCAGCAGGCCCGGGAACCAGCCCACCGCCGAGTGGCTGAATGGCTGCCCGAGGTTGTCCATGAAGAGGAGCTGGTCCGGCTTGTCCAGGTCGTAGAAGCCGAAGATCTCCGTGTCGTTGCGCAGGTTCGGCGGGTAGTTGTTGGTGGGCGCGAGCGCGCCGGCGACCGCGCTGGTGAACTTGAGCTGCAGCTGGACGACGCCGCTGCTCTCGGTGACCTGGCTCCGGGTCGGCAGGCCGAGCGTGACGCCGATGGGCACGCCCGACACGGCCGTCAGGCTGGCATCGAGCCCCGGCGCCGCGCCGTTGAGGTCCAGGACCGGCGGCGTGGTGTCCAGCAACAGGACGCTGGTGGCCGAGCCGGTCCGGCCGAGGTGATCGGTGACCGTGACCTTGAACTGCCGGGGGCCTTCCTGCGGCTGCGCGGCGACGCTGCCCAGCGTCAGCGATTCGAGCAGCGCCTGCGTCTGGGCCGCGCTGGCCCAACTGCCGTCCTCGAGGCGGAACACGAAGCGGTCGGCCGCGCGGTTCGCGTGCCACGCGGTGCTGGCCACGGTGAAGGAGGTGGCGGCCTGATCGAGCGCCGTTACCGTGCCGCCCTCCCGGCTGCCCAGGACGTCGTCCCGGCTCGCGCCGGCGCCGCCGGCGTCGATCGTCACCTGCTGGAAGCGCGCGTCGGGATTGGCGTGTCGCAGGCCGGCGCCGTCCGGCAGCAGGGCACGCGGCGCGGTCAGCGTGCGGAAGACGATGTCGGCGTCCAGGCCGGGCCGGGCGCCATTGAAGTCCAGCGTGGGGACGCGGGTGTCCACCATCACCGACACCTGCGCGTCGGCACTGACGTTGCCCGCCACGTCGAGCAGGCTCAGGGTGACGGTCCGTTCGCCGTCGCGCGGCCGGGTCTGGAGGTTGTTCAGGCGGATCGCGTTGGTCAGCGCGGCGGCGTCGGAGCCGGTCAGCGCGCTGCCGTCGGCGCGCCAGATCGCCAGCGACGCGGTGGCCGCGTCGTAGCGGTAGGCCAGGCCGTCCAGGCCGCCGATGCGCACGCCCTGCGCCTGGCCGTCGCGGCTCAGGTCCAGGTCGCGGTCCAGGCGGAGGCGGTCGTTGAGCGGATCGAAGCCATTGCCGCCCAGGCGCAGGCGCAATTCATGGAGGTCTTGCGGGGTCAGGGCGGCTTCGGTGGCGGTGAGCGCGACACCGGTGGCGATCGTGGCGCGGTCGACGATGCGGTGCAGCGCCGACTGCGGGCCGGGCTGCGACGAGAGGTCCAGGTCGTCGGCGTGGGTGTAGAGGGCCAGGCGCAGCGCGCTGAGCCCGCTGCTGCCGTGGGCATTGGCCTGCCGCGCCAGCACCGTGTGCAGGCCGTCGCGGGTGAACAGCGCCGCGTCCACGCTGTTGCCCTGCCCGTCGTGCCAGGTCTGGCCGAGGTCCAGGCTGAACTGCCAGTGCGCGTCGGGCGCCAGCCCGGACACGATCACCCGCGCGTCGCGGGTGCGGTGGTCCACGGCGGACATCCCGGAGTCCTGCGCCAGCGCGAGCCGAACAGGCCCCGGGCGCTGGGCGGGATCCGGCTCGAACGGGTCGATGGGCGGGGTCGGATCCCCGCCCGGCTGAGCGGGCTCGGAGGGGCCTCCGGGGCGGGTGGGATCCTCCGGCAGCGGCGGTTCAGCCGGGCGAGACGGGTCCTCGGGGTGGCCCGTGTCCCCCGGACGAGTGGGCTTCCCGGGCTGCGAAGGATCCTCCGGATGGGAGGGATCCCCAGGCTGCGAGGGGTTCGTCGGGTCGGTGGGATCCGTAGGCCGGGTCGGGTCCGTCGGGCCAGCGGGATCGGCCGGATTGCCTGGATTGCCAGCATCGCCAGAGTTGCCGGAGCCGCCGGAGCTGCCGGAGCCGCCGGAGTTGCCGGAGCTGCCGGAGCTGCCGGAGTTGCCGGAGTTGCCGG